>JAIRYB010000117.1 GCA_031267955.1 Spirochaetaceae bacterium
CGGACTATTGGTCCGGCAAGGCGGTACTGAAGCTGCTAGTGGACGGTTACGGCGATTTATCCGCCCTGCGGAACCGCTTTACCCTGGGGAATTTTATCCTGCACGGCGGTGGCAATGGAGATTCTACGATGCCCATAACGCCGGACTACAAGATTGGCCCCGACGGGAAACTCTATCAGGAGGCCATCAGTGACATCATCACCTACAGATCCGTATCGGGCGGCGCCTGGGTTCTGCAAAACGACGGACGATACCAGTCTCCCATAAATAGATCATAACAGCGAAACCAAAATGCGCGTCGGTTTTACAAGCCTTGCATCTAATACGCTTATATGTATAAAGCTTGATGTATCTTCGGAGGCCAATTGCGATTTTGCCTTTATAGGTACGCTGGACAACGACGGCGTTTCATACGACAACGGCTATTATACCCGCATATCCGGTACGGATTCGGTTACGGTAGAGATACCTGTCCCGGAGGCGGGGAATCATTTTATTGAGATAGGGTACGGAAAAGATGTAGCGTCTGACGGCGGTTCCGACCGCGCGTGGTTTGAGATCATCGATTAGCGGGGACAGTTAACAGGCAGCAAAGGACGGCGGTTTCCGCTTCCTTTGCTGCCCGCGTTTGCCGGCCGGCTCAGTTTACCACCGGCGAGCGGCCGGACTGGTCGAATTTCCAGCGGAAGCGGGGGAGGTATTCAATCCCGGTGCTGATCGTAGCTTCCCCGGTAAAGCGGTAGTCTATTTGTTCCATGGCTATTACCTGGTCCAGAAGGTCCCGGCGCATGTCGATAAAATTCATGGTTAAGAGGAGTTCCGTTTCCGCGGACTGCCCCGGGGGTATAAGCACGATGTTTTTCTTGCTGCCGCCGGCCCAGAAGCGGCCGCCGCTGTAAAGTTCGAAAGAAAACGCGGAAAGTTCCACCGGGAAAAAATTGGGGTTTTTAAGGAGTATTTTTACCGCAAAACGGGTATCGATAAGCTCCGCCTTTTTTACCGCGACGGAAACGATGCGGAATTCGGGTTCAAGGATGAGGGGGAAAGAGGCGGCGGCTTTTACCGGGATCTTTTCCGTTCCCCCCCCGCCGTAGTCAAACACCAGATCGAAGCTAAGCTCTACCCCGCGTTCCCCCCCGGCGTCCTTTAAAAGTTCTCCGGCGTCTATGTTAAGGCGCAGGGGAAGACCGAGTTTTCCGCCGCCCGCCACAAGCCCTTCCGGGGCGGTAAAAGCAACGCCGCTCAGGGCTGTTTTTCCGTTGGAAACTACGCGCAGGCCGGAAGATGCAAGCCGGGCGTCTTTGCCCCGGGGGTTTTCCGCTTCCAGGCTGAACCAGAGGGTAAGTTGTTCCAGGCTCTCTGCCTCAACACGGTCAAAACTCAGCCTTGCCGCCGGGCGGGGGAGCGGCGCGGGCTCCCCGGGGGGAGGGGGGCTGGCGCAGGAAAGGCAGAACGCGAAAAAAACAAAAAAGACGGGGAGGGGCCTTTTGGCGCGGCCGGCGGCTAGGTACATATTGCTATTATCGGCAAAAAACAGGGCTTCCTGTAAGCGCGGGGGGTAGGCCGGGACCGCGGCCCGGCCGCAGGGGGGCCGAAAAGCGGCCTTGCCATGGGCGCCCGCCTTTTGGTAACAGGCCCCCCTTCTAAAGCCTAAACCCGGCTCTTTTTTTTCAGGGCCTGGATCGCGGGGCTTGTCAGCTCGATGTTTGCGGGGAAATCTTCCCTGCGGAGCAGCACGGTTTCGCCGTCCATCTGGGCGAGCAGGGGCTCGCGGCCCCGGAATTCTACCCGGCGGGCGTTGAAAAGAAGGGTTTCGCCTGTTTCCGCGTGGCTGCCGGTCCTGATAAGTTTTTTGAGCGCGATTTTTCTTAGGAGGGGCGTCTGGCGGATTAGGCAGGCGTTGCGGTCGTCCGGGAGTATCAGGTTACGGGAGCCGTAGGTGCGGCGGCCGCTCGCGCCGACGGCCAGCAGCAGGGGCGTTTCCCGCAGGATCCGCGGTTCCTCCGCGCCGGCGAAGACCTGTATCTCCATGGGGCCTACTTTGTAAAGGCGGTCGTAAAACAGGGAGGCAATGTCTACCCAGAGTCTGTAGGAATCCCCGGGGAGTTTTCCCTTCATCTTGTTGGTCATGTGGGTGACAAAGGCGTCCAGGCCTACGGACAGTATGTTGAAGGCAAGGAAGGGGCCTTTCCCCTCTGTGGCGGTGGAGAGGCGCAGCGCGGGGACTTTGAAAAGTTCCGTGGGCAGGGTGAGAAGCTCCAGGGCGTCCGCCAGTTCCCAGAAATCCGCGCCGTCGTTGGCGGTCCCCATGGGGAGCCTGATGACCGCGAAATTGTCCCGCAGCCCGGGGTCCGCGCTGTAGAGGCGGCTTAAAACTTCAAGGCTCGTGCCGTCGCCCCCGGCGCAGATTACCAGGTAAAAGGGGGGACAGGCGGTTTTTTTTGCGGGCGTTTCCCCGGCGGTTTCGGCGGCTTCCGCGGCCTCGCGGAGCAGATCGCCGGTGATGCTGCCGGCGTGGCCCGGATGCCGGGTGGCGACAAGCCCCAGGGCGGAAAGTTCCCCGGGGTTCCCCTCCGCGGCAAGGGCGGTTTGGGAGGGGCGGGAATTTTCGCGCCGCGCGTTGGAATTGCAGGCAGTCCGGGCCGCCGCCTTTAACGCTTCGTGGTGTTTTTTCCACCTGCCGGAAATGGTAAAGCCCCCCGCGCCGGGATTTGCGATAATGGTCCATCTGAGCGGGCGATCAGGGACAACCAGGGAATGGGCGCATAATTCGGCGGTAAGGCCGGCGAACGGCTCGATATTCATATCCGAATTTTAACCTTTTTTTTGATTTTGCGAAAGCAGTTCTTCGATTAACGCCGCGGCGTCTTCGTAGTCGCCCATAAGGATAAGTTCCGGAAGGCGGGCCGTTTCGTCCAGCGCGGCAAGGCCCCCCGCCTCAAGCTGTTTTGCAAGCGCGTCTATACGGCCCACGTCGTAGGCGAGCAGGGCCGCCCGGAGCTTTTCCAGCGCGGGGAGCAGGGGCGCGATACCCCGGGAGTCCCGCCGCGCTTCTTCCGGCAGTATGACGGCGGCCCTGATTTTCCCGCCAAGGGCCTTTAGATCCCGGATAAAGGCGGGAAGTTTTTCCGCGATGAACAGGCGGTCCATGCCCCTGCCGGCCGCTTCAAGGGCGGACGCGCTCCTGGAAAGTTCCGACGCGCCGACAGTGGCCAGGGCGCTTTTCAGGGCATGGGCCTGGATGGTAAGGGACGACAGTTCTTCCGGCGACAGCGGGGACCCTTCCGGCTTTTCGGCCAGTCTTTCAAAATCCGGCGCCCTGTTCTGTATATCCGTGTACAGGGCGGAAAGCACGTTCCGGTATCCCTCCTCGGAACCGCCGGTCATGGCTATTCCCCTTTCGGTATCCACCCCCTCGATGGCGGCCGGTTTTTCGGACGCGGGCGGCTCCCGGAAGGCTGTTTCGTCCAGTTCGGCCGGTACATCCTTCCATTCCCCCGGATCTTTTTTCTTTTCCCGGGGTATCCACTTTGTCACGATTTCGTCCAGCTTGGGTATTTCGATAGGTTTGGAGAGAAAATCGTTAAAGCCGTTTTTTAGAAACATCTCCTTCATGCCGGACACCGCGTTCGCGGTAAGCGCGACGATGGGGATGCTGCGCGCGTAATTTCTGTTCAGGGCGCGGATGGCCCTGGCCGCTTCTATGCCGTCCATTTCGGGCATCATGTGGTCCATCAGGATTAGGTCGTAGTTCCGGCGCGACACCATTTCTATCGCCCTGGCGCCTGAAATAGCGGTATGTATATCCATGTGATAAAGCGAGAGCAGCCCCCGGGCGACAATTAAATTGATTTGAATGTCGTCCACGATGAGGATCCGCGCGTCCGGGGCGATAAAGCGCACCGTCGCTTTTACCGGGGAATCCGCCCGCTGTTTGTTGTTGAGTACATTGGCAATGGAGATTACATAGGCGGGCATGTTCAGAACAGGCGCTTCCTGCGAAGCGGGGATTTCCCCCCCTTCCGCCAGGATAACCGGGGTAAATGGAATTCCAAGGGTACGCAGATTCTCGGCAGCCTTGCGGGCAAAGGAAGCGGACATAAACGCGTAGGCGTACCGCCCGCTTTTAAGTTCCCGGAAAAAGGCGTCCGGGTCTTCCGCCGCCTTTGCCGGAACGTCCAGGCTTTTAAACGAGGCGGCAAGGGATTCTTCGTAGACGCCCCTCTTTTCGTAAAGCAGCACCGGCTTTGTTTCCGGATTATGCACCCGCGCGATGGGCGTGTTTTCCAGTATTACCTGGGGTATTAGCGCGGTAAAGGCGCTGCCTTTACCGTATTCGCTTTGGACCGTTATATCGCCGCCCATCTGCCGGCAGAGGCCCCTGCTGATGGCCAGGCCCAGGCCGGTCCCCTCGATTCTGTGCTCCCGGTGGCTGTCCAGGCGCTGGAATTCCTCGAACAGCTTGTCTATGTCGTCTTCTTTAATCCCCACCCCGGTGTCGCGTATCTCTGCCTTTAAAATAACCTGCCCCTTGCCGCCCTTGTCCGGCGATCCTGCCGGGCCGCTGCCGTCAGGCCCGGAGGCGCTGCCAGGCCCGGAGGCGTTGTCAGGCCCGGAGGCGGGGGGCGGGGTTTCGCCGGTAATGGAAAAAATAATAGATCCTTCCCTGGTGTACTTGACCGCGTTGGTAAGGAGGTTGAGCATCACCTGGCGGACCCGCACCTCGTCCCCCAGGATTCTGTCCGGCAGTTTGGCGTCAATGTTCGCGATAAAGAACAGGGGTTTTTCGGCGATCCTCATGCGGATAATTCTGACGCAGTCGTCGATGAGCGAGGAGAGCCGGTATTCCGAGGGAACGATGTCCAGCTTCCCGGACTCGATCTTGGAAAAGTCCAGCACGTCGTTGATGATCGTAAGCAGGCTGGTCCCCGCCTGTTTGATGCCCATCGCGTGTTCGTATACGTCCTGGCTTACCTTCTGGCGCAGGATAAGCTCTACCATGCCGAGGATGGCGTTCATCGGGGTGCGGATTTCGTGGCTGGTATTCGCCAGGAAGATGTTCTTCGCCCGGGCGGCGTCTTCGGCCCTGAGCTTTGCCTGCTCAAGCTGCCTGATAAGCTGGTCCTGTTCGGTGATATTGTCAACCCTGATAATTACGCAGATAAGCTCGTCCCAGACATCCCATTTGTAAAAAAACAAAACGCGGCAGATCGCGCCGCTGCCGAGCGCCTGGGCGCGGCATTCGTTTACCCTCATCTGGTGCCGCCGCTGGCTGAAGGGCAGGGGGTTGTCTTCAAAGGCAAAAAGATCCCCGATGTTTTTCTGCTGTATTTTATCAGAGGCCGTGTTGAAAAAATCAAGGCCGACGTTGTTTGCGTAAAAGATATCGCCCCTATGATCCGCAAAAAGGTAAGCCCCCCCGAATTGGGAAAATGTCAGTTCCGCCATCTGGGTTTCCGAAACAATGCGGATATTGAATTTCCTGAAAAATATATAGAAAAGCACCAGGGCTGTTGTCTGGATAAAACAGCCGCTAACCCGGCTGGAGGGGTCGGCGAAGCGCAGGAAAAAGTGATAAAGGCCGGCGAAATACACCGGGCAGACCAGAAAAGCGGTTAGCTTTTCCCGTTTATGGCCGGACTTATAGGCTACGATAAAGGTAAAAATACAGCAAAAAATCATCACAGCCGCGTGGTAGGCGAGATACGCGTAAAAGAAGACATTGTTTTTGCGGACGATTACCGGCGTTCCGTTCCGTATTTCCATGCCGACAAAAAAACCCAGGCAGTGGAATACCATGAAAACAAAATAAAGCGCGATAAATATCCGCGCGCCGTATACGCAGATTTTTATTTTTTTCCCGATTCTGACAAAAGCGCCGGCAATTACCGGCAGCAGCGCCGAGGTGGCCGCTTCGGCGATAAAGAGTCCCGCGCGCCGGAAGGCCGGGGCAAAGTCCATAAAACAGACCCAGACGGATGCGGTCCAGATCAGGGATACGGCGCTGAACAAATAGACGACAAGATTGGCGTTAAGGGCCTTGCGGTTGTCGTACAGGGCGTACAGGCCGACGGCCAGGGCCATGGCAAAAGCCGCCGGCAAAAAATAAAGTATCATAGGCAAAACCCCGCGCCTTCGAAAACAGAGGGAAGCCGGTATACGTCCGAAACGCCGTCCACCAGTATTCCCCCCATGCCCAGTTCCAGGGGCAGGGCAAGATCGATGTCGTAACGGTCCCCAATGGAAACGCAGTTCCGGGCGTCCGCGCCCAGCAGTTCCGCCGTCTTGCGGAGTGAAATCCCGCTCGGTTTTGAAACAAGGCAGGTATCCAGCCCCACAATGACCGGGAAACAGTCCTCCACCCCCAGGCAGGCGAGCGTTTTTCCGGCGACCTGCACGGGGTTGTTGGTATAAAGGCCCAATGAAAAACAGGCGGACAGGCGGAGCAGCGCCTCCCGCAGTTCCCCGTCCCTGCCGAGGAATAGTTCCGGCCGGTAAAGTTCCTCCCGCCAGCGGATGGTTTCCTCCATGCCGACGCCGAAACTTTTAAATATATTGCCCAGGCTGAGCTGGGCGCCCCTGTTTTCTTCCGCGTGTTTTTTGCGGCAGGCGCTAACAGCGTCCCTCATCTCGTCAAAACTTACCCCCCGCCTTTCCGCAAGCCTTCTTATGGGGCTTTCAATCTGGAAGCGTATATACTCGTCATGGGTATAGAGGGTATTGTCCATATCAAAAATAAGGGCGGATACTTTTTCCGGGACCAGAAAAATCTTCATAATCGCCCCTTGGCGGTCAGGTGACCGCTAAAAGTTTTTCTATTACTTCCCTGTTATCCAGAAGAGAGCTCAGGGATTGCCCCTGGTGGAGCTTGGAGATGGTCTGGGCAAAGAGACTTGTAATGTTCACGCTGATATACCACTCGCGCTTCAATAGATCTTCCTGATAAATGGCGTTGGTACCTATGATGCGGTAGAAAAGCCCTTCGTCATAGGCGTTATCAAAATAATCAATCGCGTTTCCGGAAAACAGGGGGAGGCTTATGGCGCAGATAACCTTTCCCGCCCCCTGTTCCTTGAGGAAGCGCATCGCCTTGAGCAGGGTACCCCCGGTACCGAGCATGTCGTCGGCCATAAAGACTGTCTTGTCCTTTACATTTCCCAGCAGTTTTATTTCGGAAATGTTGTTGTCCATAGCGTCCTTTGTCACTTTGGAATAGTCGCGTTCCTTGTAGAGCAGCGCCAGGGGTTTTTTAAAAGCGGTGGCGTAAAATTTGTTTCTGTCCACGGCGCCTGTATCAGGTGACACGACGACAAAATCCCCCTGCTGGATTTCGGGGAATTTCGCAAGCTGCCGGGTAATCTGGTAGCTTGCGTGGAGATTCTCCAGGCGCATAAAGTTAAACGCGTTTCCAATTTCCCGCGAGTGTATGTCCAGGGTGATAATCCGGTCCACCCCGAGGCTTTCAAAGACAAGGCCTATGCGGGCGGCGGTAACCCCCTCGCGGCCTTTTTTCCGGTGCTGCCGCGAATAGGGGTAAATCGGCGCGATCAGCGTAATCCTGTCCGCTCCGGCCTGCTTTACCGCGTCCACAGTCACGAATACCGTCATCAGGTGATCGTTAACCGAAAGGCTTTTACTGAGCGTACCGTCGTTAAAATTAACCGGGTAGTGGTTTTCGGGGTCCTGGATGATGTACACATCCTTGCCCCGGATCGACTCGAGAATCTCCGACTTGATCTCCCCGTTGGGAAACATGGAAAAACGGGCCGGCACCCTGATCCGCAGGGTATGGGAATCGGGTATGTCTTTCGCGGCCGCGCCGGCGCAGGAGGCTGCGTCATTCAGGAAATTTATATGCCGGATCGCCGTGCCGGCGTCTATGTTGTATTTTTTTGCCAGAGCCGCCGCTGTTTTGTTAAACTTGTGGCGATAATACCGTTTTAAATGAAAAATCACCTCGTCGGCAAATACCTCTCCGCCGGGGCACGCAAGAACGGCAAGATTAGCGGGGCTGGAATAGTTCATCTAAGATAAGAATATCGAAAACCAGGTCAGTTTTCAAGTATGGTAATCTCTACCCTGCGGTTGCGCCGCCTTCCCTCTTCCGTGGCATTGTCCGCGGCCGGGCGTTCGGCGCCGTAGCCGCGTATAATGACCCGGTCGGGGCTTCTGGCGCCCCTGCCGATAAGGTAGTCCGCCACGGCGGCGGCGCGTTCCCGGGACAGTGTTTCGCGGCCTTCGGCGGTCCCCGCGAGGGCGGTATGCCCGGCTACCTCAATGTCGCGGCTGGCGTAGCGCCCCAGGATTTCGGCAATCCGGTCAAGCTTGCCCTGCTCCCGCGCCGTTAAACGGGCGGAATCCGGAAGGAATTGTATGTCCTCAAGGCTCAAAGTAACGCCCTTGTCGTCTACCCGTACCGAAACATCCTCCACTTCCATTTCCTCAATCGCTTTGGCAAGCTCCCCGGCAAGTTTTTCCCTGTCCATGGAAGCCGCTTCCAGAATCTCCGCCTCGGCCTCGCCCCGGTATTCGATTACCCGGCCGTTCGCAAGCTCAAAGGCCATGGCGAATTGTTCGCGGTAGGAACGGGGCTGCCCCAGCCCGCGATCCCAGAATATTATCTGGTCGGAGCTTCCCCGGATGCGGCGGGGCCAGAGCGGCCCCCGTACTTCGGGCGAATCGTTCTGAATGCGGTACTTTACTTCGATGGCGGGATAGAAATTTCCCTTCCATTCGCGTTCGCCCAGATAACGGTACTGCGCGGTGAACGGGATGCGGTAGGGATCGGGGACGCCAAAAGTATCGCGGAAATCGTGGGCCTCGTGGCCCTCCGCGATCCAGGTGTCGCCGGGTTCGAGGTCCCTGCGCGGGAACACCGGCACGTTCCGTACCACGGGCATAAAATATTCCCGGTCAATGTAGACATAGCCGAGCTCGTCGCGGTCAAACACGGAACGGTATTCCCTGGCCCAGGAAAAGCCCCGGCTTTCCCCGGCGGTTCCGGCGGGCCGCGTGCTTTCGGCCGTATCAAAAACAGCGCTGTGCCTGGCGCGGCTTTCCCCGGAGGAAAGGCCCTCTATGGTTACGGCAATGCGGTTAAGTATCAGCGCGCTGTGGCTCAGGCGGCGGTCAAGGTAGACATCTTCCCTTACCGTGGAGAGGATTCTGTATTTGTCGCCGGCCCGGTGTTTGTAGAAAAATTCTTCCGCCCCGGAAGAAGGGGGGCAGGACAGCAGGGCAAGCAGCAATACTGTTGCGGAAAAAAAACGTTTCATATTAATATTAAAAGCGCTTACGATACATTTTTCATTGCCCCTCTTCCTTGTTCCCGACTAAAAGGGCGTCGATTCTTTCTATTGCCTTATCGTAATCAAAAAGCAGCACATCCTGTTCAATGCCGTCTATGCAGTCCCGCACCCGTTTTGGCAGAACGGCTTCGCCGTATTCGGCCAGTTTCTCGTTCACCAGTTCGGTTTCCATGTTGGACAGGGCTTCCCTCAGGCCCTCAAGGTCCAGGGCGGAAAACGCCGATACCTGGTCCCAGGCTTTTTCTTCATCTTCCTTGCCGGAAAGATCGAGGGTTTCGGCTATTGAATCCCGCAGTATTTGCAGTTTTTCAAGAAACACGCCGGTCTTCTCCCGGATCGTGAATATGTTTTCCGCGTGGCCCGCTTCTTCCAGTTCGGCGGCAAGTTCCCCGATATAATCGGCGCCTATGCTCCGGGAGGCCCCCTTTATCGCGTGGACCAGGGTGGTGTACAGGCCCAGGTTCGACGCGGACAGGGCCGCCTGTATCTGGGGGATACGCTCATCCGCGTCGTCCGCAAAAACCGCCAGCACTTTTTTATACGCCTTTAGGGAATCTCCCGCGTTCCGCAGCCCCTCCTGGGCGTTCACCCCGTTAATGGAAAACAGCGAGCGGTCTTCCTCAAAATCCCAAAGAATGGGGCTGGAGGATTTTTTCTGTTTTGCCTTGGGTATCCACTTTTCCAGAATATCGTTCAGGTGCTTAACCTCGATGGGCTTGGGCAGAAAATCGTCTATGCCGTTACGGAGGAACATTTCCCGCTGCCCTGAAACAGCGTTGGCGGTGAGCATAATGACCGGCAGGCCGCGGTAATAAGGATCGCCGGCGCCCATTGCGCGGATAGCGGCGGCGGCCGCAATACCGTCCATGCCGGGCATCATGTGATCCATAAAAACAATATCGTACTTGTTGAGTTTTATCATTTCTATGGCTTTGGCCCCGGAAAGGCAGGTGTCTATGGTGAGCCCGTAAGGGGCCATCAGTTCAGCGGCAACCCGCAGATTGGTGGAGATATCGTCCACGATCAGCGCCTTTGCGTCCGGGGCGGTGATGCGTATACGGAAATCGTACAGGCTGTGGTTTACGTTTATGTCCCCGTTGAGCAGATTGGCAAGTATTGTCGAATAAACCGGCAGATGCACGCTCCCCACATTCCGGTAGCCGGATATGTCCCCTATTTCGATCATAATAATAAGCCTGATCTTTGACATGGCCTGCCGCCAGGCGGGAATACTGCGGTCCGCGTACCGGGAAGAAACAAAGGCGTAATCATAGCGTTTTCCGGAACTCCCTCCGGTAATGACGGCGATAAAATCATCAATGTTTTCGGACCTATCGACGCTTACCCCGAGGTTGCCCATGGCGCCGAGAAAGTGTTCCGCGAACATGGGCCTTTCCTCTAGGAGGAGTACTTTTAGTGTTTCCGGGGATCGGACAAGCGCGGCTGTCTGCGGGCTGTGATAGTTTTGGATCACCCAGGCGGTAAACACGGAACCTTTCCCGTATTCGCTTTCCACGCCGATATCCCCGCCCATGGCGGTGCAGAATGTCTTTGTAATGGAAAGGCCGAGGCCCGCGCCTTCGACATGCAGGTTTTTGTCCAAATCCACGCGGGCAAAGTCGGTGAAGAGGCTGTCCGTATCCTCGCGCCTTATGCCTATGCCGCTGTCCTGTACCTTTATGATAAGCCTGAGCTGGCTGGCCCCGAAAATTTCCGCCCGTATGTCCAGAAGGATATGCCCCTCCATGGTGTACTTTACCGCGTTGTTCAGGAGGTTGATCAGTATCTGCCTTATCCGCACCTCGTCCCCGACAAGCCCGGCGGGGATACGGCTGTCCACGCTTATGAAAAAATCTATGGGCTTGTCCATCAGCCGTATCCGTATCACGTTCGCCACATCGTTGATCAGGGAGGATATGTTGTAGAGTTTTGATTCGATCGCTACTTTGCCGGATTCTATTTTTGAAAAATCGAGGATGTCGTTGATAATCGAAAGCAGGGTCGTCCCCGACTGCCGGATGGCGGAAATGTACTCGTATATTTCCTCGCTGATATTCTTGCGCATGATGATCTCCGACATCCCCAGAATAGAATTCATGGGGGTGCGGATCTCGTGGCTCACCCGGGCCAGAAACGATGACTTTGCCCTGTTCTCGTCGTCGCTGTGTATCTTTTCCATGGTAAGCCGGATCAGAAAGTACGCGAGAGTCAGCATCACGCCAAAGCCCGTCAGGATCGTGAGCAGGATCATTATGTCCAGATCCCGGTAGTAGTCCCCTTTCGGCGTGGCGATCCCGATAAGCCAGTTGTTGTTTATTCTCCGGAAAAAGGTGATTGTCGTGCCGTAGGGCTGCCGGTACTCGGCTGAAACAGTGTCCCTGCCGCCGGAAACCAGGGTACGCGAAAGTTCCCGGAAATTCGGATCAATATCGGTAAACTTTGCCCCGATCATCTGGCCGTACCGGTGGGCGACAATCGTCAGATCGGGCGTCAGCAGTATCCCGTAACCGCCCGAGATAATCTGGAGCGAATCGACAAAATCGGTAATGTCACGGACGTTCACCTCCATTGCCAGAACCCCGTAAACATCCTGGTTTTTTTCCCGCAGCAGAGTCGAGACGGAAATTACTATAGCTTTGGAATGATGATCATAATACGGGCCGGCAAAAACCGTTCTGGAAGGTTCTTTCAGCAGGGCCTGGTACCAGGGCTGCTGGTAAAGATCGAAAGTTTCGGAAAGCTGGCGGGCTTCGTCGCCGACAAATTTCCCCTCCACCACCCCTACGATATTCTGGAAGCCCGGAAGGGTATCCGGGAACGAGCGCGCATAGTTTCCAAAATCCGCAAGGTAATTCTGGATTTCGGGAAAGGCTGTGCCGTTCTCCTTCATCCGGTTAACCGTTATGGATATATTTATAAGGCTCGCGCTGATCCCCTGGAATTTAAGGCGCATCTTGTCTTCCGCCGATTCAAGCACCAGGGCGGCGCTGTCGGTCAAAAAACGATTCACCCTGATACTGGTGAATACGCAGGCGAAAAGAATCATTACAATAAAGGCGAAAAAAACGAACAGAAGCTGTTTGTAATTTTCCCGGAAAACCTTTCTAAAATTTACCACCCTTTTCCGCCCTTCCGCGCTCAAAAGAAAAAACCCCTCTTGCAAAACTCATAGAGCCGTCTCCCCTCTAAATATACTTCATAAAATAGAAAATTCCCACAAACGCCGCTGAAATATGAATAAATACTGTTGAAAACATACCGAGTATCATCTAAATTTCAGGGTATGAATGACGCAAAAGCCAAGATTGTCCTGGTAGATGATGACATAACGAGCCTGACTCTGGGCAAAAATATTCTGGCGGAAAAATATGATATCATTACCATTCCTTCCGGTGAAAAACTCTTCAAATTGCTCGACAAGATCCGTCCCAGCCTGATCCTGCTGGACGTTGAGATGCCGGAAATGAACGGCTATGAGGTACTGGGGGAACTTAAATCAAACGAAAGGGACGCGAATATCCCGGTAATTTTCCTTACGTCCAAAAGCGATCCGGTAAGCGAACTGGAAGGCCTTAACCTGGGCGCTATCGACTATATTTCCAAGCCCTTCTCCCCTCCCTTGCTCCTTAAACGGCTCGAGGTCCACCTGCTGGTGGAATTCCAGAAGCAGAAACTTATCGATTTTAACAACAATCTCCAGGAAATGGTCAGGGCAAAAACCAAAACCGTTCTGGACATGCAGAACTCGGTTCTCAGAACCGTGGCGAACATGGTTGAAAACAGGGATGAAGAGACCGGGAGCCATATTGAGCGTACCCAGGATTACCTGAGGATACTTCTGGACGCCATGTACAGCAAGGGCGTCCGCAAAAACGAGATTGTGTCCTGGGACAGGGATTTTTTCCTCCAGTCCTCCCAGCTCCACGATGTGGGGAAAATATCCATCAAGGACAGCATACTCCTCAAGCCGGGCAAACTTGACGCCGTCGAATTCGAAGAGATGAAGAAGCATACTATTTACGGGGTCCGGATTATCGAAGAAATCGAAAAAAACACCCCGGAAAGCAGCTTTCTTTTCTACGCGAAGATATTCGCCGGAACCCATCACGAAAAATGGGACGGGACGGGCTATCCCAATAAGCTCGAAGGGGAGGCGATCCCCCTTATGGGCCGGCTTATGGCAATAGCGGATGTGTACGACGCCCTTATATCCGAGCGGCCCTACAAGCCCCCCTTTAGCCACGAAGAAACCGTCAAAATTATCCGGCAAGGCAAGGGCGGCCAGTTTGACCCTTCCCTGACGGATCTTTTCCTTTCCGTGGCGGACCAATTCTACGAAATCGTTACAGAGCGGAAAAAGAATTCCTGATTGGCGGGCCGGGCCCGTACCCCGGGGATACTCCCGGCAGCTTCGTTGAAGGGCCGCTTTCGCTTCCCCGGATTCTTGTTAGCGGCAATTGGGATCGAACCAATGACACTACGGATATGAGCCGTATGCTCTACCAACTGAGCTATGCCGCCAAATCGTCAAGCGGCCCCGATAACCGGGATTTTTGCATGAACATGCAAAAATCCACAAATGCGACAGGCTGCAACGATACGCCCAAATTAACAAAAACAGCGGAAAGTGTCAAGGCCGCGCGCGGCGCGGGGATTTCAGTAAGTACGCTCTATGGCGCGCAGGGCAAGAGAGAGGGTACTGTTGACCGGGGTGGGGACCCCGTGCTTGAGCCCCAGTTCGGTTACGGTGGCGCCAAAAAGCTCCACCTCGGTTTTGCGGCCGGCAAGAACGTCCTGGCACATGGAAGTATAGCCGGAATCGTTCAGCGAGGCCAGGGTGCTGTACCAGTTTTCTATGTCGGCGTCGCCGAGATCGATGCCGAGCCGGTTGGCCACGGCGATAACCTCCCGCATGGCCGATTCCAAAAGCAGGCGGGCTTCGGCTATGCCCCGGGCGTGATCGCGCTTAAAACAGGCGTAGGGGAGCCGGAGCAGTGCCGAACTCTGGTTGGCGCCCACGTTGATCATGGACT
>JAIRYB010000142.1 GCA_031267955.1 Spirochaetaceae bacterium
GATCGTCCGTATCGCCACTTGCCCCTCAGTCTTTGGATTGGCCGGAGGCGTGAACGTCTTTGCCTTTTAGCTTAACCAGCTGCCGGGTACCCCTTGCCGGAATCGGAGTAATGGCGTAATTTTTCCGCAATGGATTACGACTGCATTGTTGTGGGCGGCGGCCACGCGGGTATCGAGGCGTCTTTGGCGGTTGCCAGGCTGGGTTTTTCGGTCCTCCTTATCACACAGAACCCAGACCGTATAGGCGCCCTTTCCTGTAACCCGGCCATTGGGGGGCTTTCCAAGGGCAACCTGGTCCGGGAAGTGGACGCGCTGGGAGGCGAAATGGGAAAGCTCGCCGACGCCACCCTGATCCAGTACCGGGTGCTGAACCGGTCCCGGGGACCGGCGGTCCAGGCGCCGCGCGCCCAGGCGGACAAGGCTGCGTATCAGGCGGCGGCCTGGGCGGCCCTGGAATCCCAGAAAGGCCTTTCGGTTTTTATGGACACAGTGGTTGACCTTATTACCAGCGGGGATGACGCCCGGGACGGAGGCGGCGGGCCGCTTGTTGCCGGGGAGCGGGTGCTTGGTGTGGTAACCGCGCGGGGCCGCCGCATCGGCGCCCGTACTGTAATACTGGCCGCCGGCACTTTTATGGAGGGGAAAATATTTATCGGGGAATACGACGCCCCGGAAGGGCGTCTGGGCGAGAACGCCGCCCTGGGCCTTGGGCAGAGCCTCAGGCGGCGGGGTTTCCCGGCGGGGCGGCTTAAAACCGGAACCCCTGCCCGGCTTGCCGGGTCTTCCGTGGATTATTCGGTAATGGAAAGGCAGGATGGCGAGGAACCTGCGCCCTTTTCTTTTGACGCGGAACCGGGAATCCGCCTTGAAAGGCCCCTCCTTCCCTGCTGGATCACCCATACAACGCCCAGGACACACGAGATCATCCGTGCGAATATACACCGTTCCCCGCTTTACGGCGGCAAGATCGTCGGCGCGGGACCGCGCTACTGCCCCTCGATTGAGGACAAGGTGGTGCGTTTTCCAGAGCGTGAGCGGCACCATATTTTTATCGAGCCGGAGGGTTTGGCAACCGGCGAGGTTTACATGAACGGCGCTTCCAGTTCTCTGCCGGAAGACGTGCAGGCCGCTTTTATCCGCAGCATCCCCGGCCTGGAAGATGCGCGTATTGTCCGGCCCGCCTATGCGGTCGAGTACGATTACCTTGACCCGCTGGGCCTCTACCCCACACTGGAATCCAAGCGTCTTTCCGGGTTTTTTGTGGCGGGCCAGACCAACGGCAGTTCCGGCTACGAAGAGGCTGCGGCCCAGGGCATTATGGCTGGGATCAACGCGGCGCAAAAACTGCGCGGAGCACCGCCCCTGGTATTGGGGCGCGCCGAGGCCTATATCGGGGTATTGGTGGACGACCTTACCACGCTGGGGACAAAGGAGCCGTACCGCATGTTTACAAGCCGGGCCGAACACCGGCTGGTCCTCCGCCACGATACCGCAGACAGCCGGCTGACCCCGAAAGGCCGGGAACTGGGCCTCGCGGGCGAGGCGCGCTGGGAACGTTTCCTGAAAAAGACCCAAAGCCTCGATGAAATACGGGAACTGCTGAGGAACAGGAAGGCGCCGGGCACGCTTGAACAGGAAAGGGGCGGTTTTCCGGCGGCGCTCCGCCCCCACGCCGGAGAATCCCTGGAACGCGCCCTCGCGGATTCAGCGGTAAAGCGGGAAGACATCCTGTTTTTCGCGCCGGAATTGGCGGCCTGGCCCTCCGAGTGGCTTGAACGGGCCGTCCTGGACATCAAGTACGCGGGGTACATCGAAAAGGAAGGGCGGGCCGCATCCAGGGCGGCCAGGATGGACGCCATCAAGCTGGACCCGGGCCTTGATTACGCCGCCCTTGGCGGCCTTTCCTCGGAGGCGCGGGAAAAGCTCAAGGCGGTGCGGCCCCTTACGGTGGGCCAGGCGGCGCGTATCCCCGGAGTACGCCAGGGGGACATCGCGCTGCTCATGGTGCTGGTAAAGAAGGGATAGGGAACAAATCATTGCCATGCAGGATGCGCCGGTACGGGTTCCGGCTGTAACGGATCAGCGGCGCCCGAATTCCGCCCTGGCATGTGAAATCGCGGCAGACGGGATCTGCCGCTAGATGTAATTTGCCAAAAACCTGTAGAATGGGTCCGGCGGGTACATTGGCAAAGGAGGGCTGGCCGTGTCTTTTTTGAAAAATTCGCTTATCTTTCTGGCGGCCGGGGCCTTTTTCGCACTGCTTTACGCGGCGGGGATACTCGGCCCTTTGGAAGAACGGGTATACGATCTGTTTTTCCGGGTACGGCCCAAACGGGAACGGATTGACAACGTGGTGTTTCTCGATGTGGACGACGCGGCTGTCGCGTACAACGGGGTTTTCCCCTGGCCCCGCTCGATTATGGCCGACGGTTTCCTCCGCCTGAAGGAGTACGGGGCCGCGGCGGCTATTCTTGATATTGAATTTATTGACAAGGGCCCCCAGGGAATCGACGCGATCTACTATAGCCGGGATTTTCCGGCGGATTTTGAAAAGGCTTTTTCGGATATTGGCACGAACGCCCTGGATCTGTTTGAGGCGCTGAATACCGGGCGGATAAACCGCGACGAGGCGTCCTTGTACGCGGGCGAGTTTCTTGATCTTATCCAGGATGAGAAGATCGAGCTTTTCAGGAAAACTTCGGGGATAGCCCGGGATAACGATGTGTATTTGTCCCAGGCCGCCGCGCTTTTCGATCGTGCCTGGGCTACGCTGAATCTGCAAACCGGGCCCCTTGAGGGGGAGCAGGCGTCGCGCCGGCCTTTGGCTGAAAGGAAATTTTCCCGGCTCGTGGACGCCGCGCCCGGCGCTCACGGGGGTGATTATGAGGACATACTCCCGGCTATTCCTTCTTTTTCGGAAGCTGCCCGCGGCGCGGGGTTTACCAACGTATTTATTGACAAAGACGGGGTAAGGCGGCGGATCCACCTTGCCCAGAAGGTACAGGGCTACTGGTATTTGCAGCTCGCCTTCGCGCCGCTTATGGAATACCTTGGAAACCCGGAAATCCGTCTGGAAAAACAACGGCTCATCCTTAAAAACGCCCGGCTTCCGGGCGGCGATGTTAAAGAAATAACGATACCCCTGGATACCGGCGGCAAGATGATGCTTGACTGGCCCGAAACAAAGTACGAGAACAGTTTTTCCCATCTTTCCTTTGAGGGATTTTCGCGGCTTGAAGAATTTGAAGCCCAGGCGCAGCAGTACCTTGACGCGCTGGAAGGGGCGGGCATCGGTTTTTTTGCCCAGTTTGACGAAACGCTTTCCGGCGTACCCGGCGCTGTTTACCGGATAAACGAACTGTTCGCCGGGTCCCGGGAGGCGCGGAGCCTGGCCATTGCGGAAAAATCCGACGAGGCCTTTGACCGCTTTCTGGAACTCCGCAATCAGGGGAACGAGCGCATCCGGTCCCTGGCGGATCTTGATATCGGCGCAAAAGTGAACGCCGTAGCTGAATCCGTCGGGGAGGAATACCCGGAGGAAGCGGCGGCAATACTGGAAGAAGCGGAATATATCGCGACTGTGGCTGGATATCTGGACACGGTTTCCCGGCAGTACGAGGAGGCCCAGGCCAGCCTGCGGAAAGCCATTGCCGGAAAATTCTGTATTATCGGCCGGTCCGATACGGGGACCACCGATATTGGGGTTAACCCTTTCTACGGGGAATATGTGAATGTCGGAACCCACGCAGTAGTGCTGGATACCATTCTCTCCGAATCTTTTATTACCCCCCTGCATTGGCTTTGGAGCGCGGCGCTGTGTTTCATCCTTGGCGGCCTTATCTTCCTGGCCTTCGGCGGATTTAAGCCAGGGCCCCGCACCGCCCTGGGCGCCGGCGCGGTGATACTTTTTGTGGCGGGCTGCCTGGCCGCTTTCCGGTTTTTCGGGATATTCATAGGGCCCCTTGGGCCGGTGATATCCGCCATCATCGTGATCTTTGTACGGGAGATCGTTTCGTACCTTGTCTCCGAAAAGGAAAAACAATTTATCAATAAAGCCCTTTCCACTTATGTCTCGAAGGAAGTAGTAAACGAACTTATCGCCAATCCATCGCTCCTGCAATTGGGCGGGGCGAAACGGCAGATGAGCGCTGTTTTTACGGACATCCAGAGCTTCTCCACAATTTCCGAACAGCTCGATCCCGAGGGGTTGGTCCTGCTTCTTAACCGCTATCTTACGGTTATGAGCGATATCATTATGGAAAACACAGGGACCATTGATAAATACGAAGGTGACGCCATTATCGCGTTTTTCGGCGCGCCGGTTTTTCAGGAACGCCACGCGGCGCTGGCCTGCCGGAGCGCCCTCCGGATGAAAAAGGCGGAAGTGGAATTAAACAGGGCAATAATGGAAGATCATTTAAGCCCATCCGCGCTTTATACCCGGATAGGGATTAACACCGGCGAGATGGTAGTGGGGAACATGGGAACATCCAGTAAGATGAATTATACTATCATGGGCAACGCGGTCAATATTGCCGCCCGGCTTGAGGGGGTAAACAAGCAGTACCATACCGGCGGCATATTGATAAGCGAATACACCAGGCAGGAAATAGGGGATGAATTTGTCTGCCGCAGCCTGGACCGGGTGCGGGTCGTTGGGATAAACACACCGCTCCGGCTCTACGAACTCCTGGGGGAACGGTCCGGGGCCGGCATTGCGGAGGCAGGCGGTTTTGCCGGTTCTGCCCCCTGGGAAGACGCCATTGCCAGTTTTGAAAAAAAGGAATTTCAGGCGGCGGCGGAAATTTTCGACTCGATTGCTTCCCGCGATGAAAGGGACAATGTGGCGCGCCTGTATTTGGAAAGGTGCCGCGATTATATAAGAACGCCGCCGCCGGATGATTGGGACGGGATCAACAATCTGACCTCGAAATAATCTAACCATTGAGCCTATATCTGCCAATAAACGCCAGGCGGGGCAATTTCGAATTCGGAATAACCACTGACTTCACGGGCGGCACTAAAATTTGACGCCGGGCGTCTTTTTGCTGCGTTCTGACTTGACAGGACGGAGCCCCCATGTTAAAGTAAATTCCATCATGACACGGGGAAAGCAGGGTGTATTATTAGTCTGCGCTGAAATCGCCGGATTTGGCACGATTTTTGCTCTCTCTCTCTCTCTCTCTCTCTCTCTCTCTTAATGCATATATAGTATATTTTCATAACCTTTTTACTTATTTTTCACAACGCTCAAAAAATGCCGGGTATCCGCGTCGCGTGGGTACGCCGGCTTTTTTATTTGTCGGCGGACTTACGCGCGGAGGAGATTGTGTATGAAGAAGTATCTTGTTGGTATTGCCGTCCTGGTACTGGCAATAGGGGTAGTGGTTGTCGGGTGCGATAACGGTTCCAACGACAGCGGCCCGAAGGTTGTCGTGACGTATATCATTCCTGGGACTGACTATGCCTTGGAGATTCGTGATGACGGAACGTATACATTAACAGGTATCCAAGATGGTGCCACGATAACAAGCACCGGTACGTATTCCGAGGACAATGGGATCAGGGTACTAACCCCCGAAGGAGACGGAGACGGCACCATTATAGTGACCTCGAAGACTGGTGGCGGGGCAAGTATAACGGTATCTGGCGATATTCCCTTTAAGGATGCTGATGGCAACGCGGTAGAGGTGCCTCTGCCGGAAGGGCCAATAGATGCCGAGGAAGAAAAACCTGCCCCCACCCCCGGCGGAAACAGCGTGCCCGAAACCAACGTGCAGGTATATAATGATAACGGCACAGTCTACACGGGTACCACTAAAGTATACGCCGTAGTTTACGACGAGGAGGAAGATGACGACTATCGAGAGTTCGAGATAGGCGACATTACCAATGGCAAGCTGACCTTAAAAAACAACCTGCCGGTCATCGATTCTAAATATCTTTATGACCCCGCTTATGCTTTCGGAGAAGATAGTGATATTTCTCCTGCTTCGCTAAAGGTGTGTATGATGGAACTGGGTATTCCCGGCGGCAAGTACGGGTACACCACCCTTCGTTGTTTAAAGGTATCTGAAACTGCGGGGTATGAAATCAGCTATGTGTATTTTTCCGCAAACGGGACCGTAAAAGGCAGTGGCAGTCAGGAAGGTGATGATGGGAATACCTATACTATGAGCATTGACATTACCGGGACACAGGGCTGGAACAGGATATACGACTCTAGGACCATATCCGGTAAAACTGTTACTCAAAGCGCTAAATCGGACCTGAGCAATATACCCAGCGATCTCAAATGGTTTATTAATTAGTACAAATGGACTACCTCGCCCTGAAGGGCGGGGTAGTCATACGCCGGGCCGTTACTCCTTGATATCCCCCCGCTCTTTCAGGCCGCCGACAATTTCGGCGTAGTATTTTTCGTCGATTTTGTACTTGAACAGGTAAATCACAAAGCCCAGGGCAATGATGGCCAGGGGCAGGAGCAGCATCGCTGTTTTAAGGATAACAACACCGCCGGCGCTTACATCGTCTTTGGACCGGGCGCTGTTGATTCCGGATATGACCAGAGTTACCCCCAATATGCCGTTGGCAAGCGCGCCGCTTATTTTATTGATGAAGGGCTGGATCGAAAAGGTAACGCTTTCATTCCGTTTGCCGAATTTCCACTGGCCGTATTCGACGGTATCGGCGAGGAACATGAGCATCAGTATCTGGATAAAAGCCTCGCCCACAAAGATCAGCACGCCGCTGACGCCGATCAGGGCCATCCGCATGGGGGAGAAGAAAAAGAGAATGTACCCGGCGGCCACTAGGCCGGCGGCTATGCTGTAGAGTTTGCGGCGGTTCATTTTTTTGCCCAGGGCGGGGAATACCGCGAGCGCCGCAAGCTGGGAGACCCCCAGGACCAGGGCGAAAACCGAATACATATTCTCGTCGCCGTAGACGTACTTAAAGAAATGGACGCCGAAGTTGGCGGTGGTGGTGTAACCGATCATAAAGAGGGCCATGGCGACGGCCACCCATAAAAGCTGGTCGTTTTTAAAAATTACCCGGAACATATCCCTAAAAGAAGTTTTTTCCTCTTCCTTAAAATAGTTTTTGTGTTCTTTTACCCCGAAAAGCGTGAAGCACTGGAAGCCTAGCATTAGAAAGGCGGTGAGCAGGGCGAAGGCGAACCAGCCCAGCCTGGGATTCCCCAAGGCTGCGCCCAGCGCGTTGGTGGCCGGCATAATACCCACCACAACCGCGAAAAGGCCGATGTTGGCGCATATCCGGGCAAAAGACCCTATCTCCTCCCTCTGCTTCTGGTTAGTGGAAAGGGCGGGGAGCATTGACCAGTAGGCAATGTCGTTGAGGCCGTAGAATATGTCCCAGCCCAGGTAGAAAAGCGCGAAAAACACCGCGTAGGCCGCGCCCGTAAACCCCAGGTCGGTAAACATGAGTACCATGAACACAGCGCCCGCCAGGGCGCCCAGCGCTATGCCGGGCTTGAACTTGCCCCAGCGGCCGCGGGTATTGTCCACGATGATCCCCATAATCGGATCGTTAAACGCGTCAAACACCCGCATAACGGTAAGGATGGCGGTCATTATAAGCAGGGTGGAGTCGGGGAGATCCAGCACTTCCGTCAGGTATATCATGAGGAACATGCTGACCGTGGTGTAAAACATGTCCCGGCCTATGGTCCCAAGGCCGAAACAGAATTTGTTCCGCCCCGCGTCTTTGTCCGCGTTTTTATCTTTGCCGGTAAT
Organism: Spirochaetaceae bacterium; assembly: GCA_031267955.1. Taxonomy (GTDB): domain Bacteria; phylum Spirochaetota; class Spirochaetia; order Treponematales; family Breznakiellaceae; genus JAIRRR01. The sequence goes on from JAIRYB010000142.1 coordinate 7,755, forward strand.
TTCACTATTTGCCGTCATTGGATTCGCCGCCCCCTTTATCGCTGGGTATTTTTAATACTACCGCCTCGTAGGGCAGCAGTGTTTCCGTCATGGTTGTCCGGCCGGTATTTGAAACAACGATACTGCCGCCCGCCTCCCCGGAAAACAGCGGGCCTATACGCGCGGCCCTGTTCGAAAAATTGAGCAGCACTGTCCAGACTTCGTCCCTCAAAACTCGCTGGTAGGCGATTACTTTTCCCCTCGCCCCCAGGGGCCGGAATTCTCCGTATTTCAGGGCATCGTTTTCCGCCCGCAGGCGTATCATCATCCTGTAAAACCCCAGCACGGAATTAGCGTCGCCGCGCTGGGAATCGTAGTTGATCCTGGTATAATTGCCGTTAATGCCCAGCCAGGGTTTTCCCGTACTAAAGCCCGCATTCGCCCCGGCGCTCCACTGCACCGGGGTGCGGGCGTTGTCCCTGCTGGATTCCTTGAGCCACTTCCAGCGCAGCCGCGCCGGGACATGGAAGCGTTTTAAAAACTTTTCCCAGTTCAGGGTTTCCACATCGTTGATTTCCCCGAATCCTTTAAAATCGAAATTGGTCATGCCGATTTCCTGCCCCTGGTAGATAAAGGGGGTCCCCCGCAGCGTCAGTTCCAGCGCCGCCAGCAGTTTCGCGCTTGCTTCCCAGTACGCGCCCCCGCCGTCCCCGTAGTGGGACACTATCCGGCTCTGGTCGTGGTTTTCCAGATACACCGCGTTCCATTCAAGGCCGCGCTGCCATTTGGAAAGAACCTCAAGCAGCCGGGCGGGGCGGAATTTCTTCGGGATATAGCGCTCGATCAGGCGGTCAACCTGGAGGTGCCCAAAATAGAAAAGCATGTCCAGTTCTTTCCGGCTTTTATCGCAGAGGAGCTTTGCCCGGCCAATATCCACCATCACGGTTTCGCCCACGGTAAAACAGTCGTACTTGTCCAGCACGTCCCGGCGCAGTTCCCTCAGGATTTCGTGATTCCCCTCCTGGCACACGTAGAATTCCATCCCGCGAAGGGGCCCCTTCCTGCCGTCCGCAAGGGAACTTTTGTAAAGGACATTGATCACATCGCAGCGGAACCCGGCTATTCCCCGGTCAAGCCAGAAATGTAGTATTTCTTTTATCTCTTCGATTACCCTGGGGTTCCTGTAGTTCAAATCCGGCTGTTTTTTATGAAAAAGGTGCAGGTAATACTCGCCGCTCTTTTCGTCGAAGGTCCAGGTGTCCTCCATGAAAAAACTCATCCAGTTGTTGGGCAGATCCTTTTTGGAACCCCGCGGGCCCCTGCCCTTCGGCGGCCGCCAGATATAGTAATCGCGGTAGGGGCTGTCCTTGTCCCGGCTTTTCCTGAACCATTCGTGTTCGTCGGAAGTGTGGTTTATCACCAGGTCCATGATGATTCTGATGTCCCGCTTCCCCGCTTCGGCGATAAGCCTGTCCATGTCCGCCAGGGTCCCGTAGCGGGGATCGATGCCCCGGTAATCGGCAATGTCATAGCCGTTGTCCGCGTCCGGCGAAGGGTAGACCGGGGAAAGCCAGATAATCCCGGCCCCCAGGTCTTTAATATCGTCAAGCCGGGAAATAATTCCCGGAATATCCCCGATACCCCGTCCCCGGGAATCCTG
>JAIRYB010000154.1 GCA_031267955.1 Spirochaetaceae bacterium
GCCCTGACCGGGAAAAAGCTGCAAAACCTTACGGTCAGCACCTTCCATGCCTTCGGGGTCAGAATCCTCAGGGATGAGATCGAGGCCCTGGGTTACAGGAAAAATTTCTCTATTTACGACGAGGCCGACCGCCTCCACCTTATAAAAGAATCGCTTAGGGACTGCAGGGTTTCCGCCGAAGGGGTTGATCTTTACGGCCTGGCGCAGCTTTTCTCCCATGTCAAGGAAGGCCGCCTTGCCTTCGGGCGCGGCGCGAACCCGGAATACGAGCGTGTTTACCGGGAGTACCAGCACGGCCTAAAGGCGTACAACGCGCTCGACTTTGACGATCTCCTGGTGCTGCCTATCCGGCTTTTTGAAGAACACCCGGAGATTCTGGAAAAGTACCACAAACGCTACCGCTATATCATGGTGGATGAATTCCAGGACACAAGCCTTACCCAGTACCATCTGACGCGCCTTATCGCGCTCGGCACTGCCGACGGCAGTGCCCCGGCGGGAAACGCGGGCGGGAACAGGGCCGCCAATGTCTGCGTAGTAGGCGACGACGACCAGTCAATCTATTCCTGGCGGGGGGCAAACTACGAAAACCTCCTGACCTTTGAAAGGGATTTCCCGTCCGTCGCCGAGATCAAGCTTGAACAGAACTACCGTTCCACGACCACTATCCTGGAAGCCGCCAACGGGGTTATCTCCAACAATTCCAACCGCAAGGAAAAGATCCTGTGGTCAGGCAAAACAGGCGGCAAGCCCATAGAATTTTACACCCCGGAAAACGAAAGCGACGAAGCCGATTTTATCGCCGAGCGCGTACACGAACTGTGCATGAGGGAAAAGCTGGGCTACGACAGCTTCGGGGTGCTGGTCCGCAGCAATTCCATGTTCCGCAGCATTGAAGAGGCGTTCCTCGCCCAGAATATCCCCTACCGCGTTTCCGGCGGGCAGAGTTTTTTCGCCCGCAAGGAGATAAAGGACGTGCTTTCTTACCTACGGGTTATCGCCAACAGCGATGACGATGTAAATTTGCTGCGCATCATCAACATCCCCCGGCGGGGGATGGGCAAAAACACCATCGCGATGCTCGGCGATCTGGCAAAAAAGAACCGTTCTTCCATCTGGGACGCGATGAACCGCTGGCGTTACGCGCTGGAACACGGGCAGGAGAATCTTTTTGAAGGCTCGGTTTCTGCGCCGGGCGCGGATCACGCGCGGGGGGCGCAGGGCGAAGCCGCCCATTTTATATCGGTCATCGAATTTTTCAGGGAGGAGATTCTCGGGAAAGGCGCGGGCAAGGGGTGGTCCCTGTCGGGAAAGGTGCGGGCCCTGGTTGACAATATCGACTACTGGTCCTACCTTGTCTCCGAAAACAGCAAAAACGAAAAAGCCGCCAGGTGGAAATTCGGGTATGTCGAAAGCCTTATCCGGTCTATCGAAACCTGGGAAAAGGACCCCGACAACCTCGACCCCACCCTCTACCCCTACCTTAACCGGGTAAGCCTAATCACCCGCGACGACGGCAACGAGGAGGCGGGCAAAGGGAAGGTAAACCTGATGACTATCCACGCGTCCAAGGGCCTCGAATTCCCGGTGGTGTTCATCGCCGGCGCGGAAGACGGGCTTATCCCCCACGAAAAAAGCTTGGGGGACGCGGAAGACGCGGCCGACGGGGAAAACGAAGGGCTGCCCTCCCCTCATTTGTCCAGGGCCCAGGCCCTGGAAGAAGAGCGGCGGCTCTTTTACGTGGCTATCACCCGCGCCCGGGAAAAACTTTTTATCACAAGCTGCAAGAAACGCCGCCGCTTCCAGGGCGTGGCCGAACGCGCCCCCTCCCCCTTTCTCACGGAAATTCCCGACCACCTTGTGGAATTCCACGAGATGGACCGGGAACTGGAAACCGCCGAAGCCGAGGATTTTTTCGCCCGGATTAAAAACCGGTTTACCGTTTAGACAAGAGGCCGGATGCGGCAGGGCCGGTTTCGGGGCTTAGCCTATGGCAAGGAAGCGCCCAAGTTCCGCCTCTAACCGGGCGGCGGCTCCTTCCCCGGCATTGATCCAGCACGCGCCGGGAAGGGAGGCGAAGTACGTAATCTGCCGCTTGGCGTAGCGGCGGCTGTTTCGGGCCACCAGTTCTTCCACCGCCGCAAGATCGCCGGCAAGGCGCCATCCGCGGCTTTCCCCCGGCTTTAGCGCGGCTTCCCCGCGCCCCGGCCCCGCCGTTCCGGCCCCTTCCGCCGCGCCGTCCGCCTCCGGGTCGCTTACAAAAAATTCCCGGTAGCCTATGGCCTTCATACCCGGATCTTCCGGGCGGCAGCCTGCCTCAAAGAGGCGGCGCACTTCGCCGGGAAGCCCCGATCGGAACATCAGGGCGCAGCGCTCGTTAATGAGCCGGTAGAGTTCCTCCCGGGGCCGGGCAAGGCCCGCGATGAAAAAGCGGTATTCCCGCCGGGGCGCGCCGCCGGGTAAAGGCCGGGCGAAACTGCTCAAGGGGCGGCCGGAAAGCCTTAAAACTTCCAGCGCCCGCAGCAGGCGGTATTCGTCGTTTTCGTGGATACGGGCGGCGCTCTCCGGATCGCATGTGGCAAGTTCCGCCCGCAGCGGCCCGGCGCCCTTTTCCCGCAGTTCCGCCTTAAGGGCAAGCCGTATCGCGGCGTCAGACGGGGGCGCCGGGGGCAGCCCCAGGACAAAGCTGGCAAGGTAAAAGCCCGTACCGCCCGACACCACCGGGAATTTCCCCCGGCGGGCTATGTCCCGGACGGCTTCGTCGGCCAGGCGGACAAATTCCCCGGCGTTAAACTGCTCGGCAGGATCGCGGATATCGATGAGGTGGTGGGGAAGCCTGGCGCGCAGTTCCCGGGACGGTTTCGCCGTCCCTATATCCATCCCCCGGTACACCTGCATTGAATCGGCGGAGATAACCTCTATCGGGGGGAAAGGGCCGCCGCCTGAAGAAAGCTGTTCCAGGACGGCTGTTTTGCCTGAAGCGGTGGGGCCAAAAAGCAAAAGAACAGGGACAGGTTCACCCGCGCCGGCGCGGATCATTCTTCTATACGGAATTCAACCTGCCCGTAAAATACCTGGCGGGCGGCCAGCGACACTACTTTTCCGTCGTTTTCCTCGATCCCTTCATCCCTCAGCATAGAAAGCTGGAATGACCTCCGCGACGCGGCGGAGGTTATCTCGTACATGTTTCCGTCATATTCAATTAATTCTTCAAGGGGGAATATCATGATCACCGAATATAGCGGTTTTGCAAAAAAATGTAAAGCGCTTGTCAATACTGTGCATTGCCGCTTTGTCCTTGACGGAAGGCCCCCGAATCGCTTATACTATAATTGCGGTTTGTTTACGAGAGATTAGCTCATCTGGATAGAGCGTCAGCCTCCGGAGCTGAAGGCGGCAGGTTCGAGTCCTGTATCTCTCAAAATTAATAACAAGACCGAGGCTTTACCAAAATAAAGAAGAAAACGGGGCTTTGCCGGAGGGCGGGCTCTGTATCTCCCGGAAAAATAATGGAACCTATAATTTTGGCGTCAGGCTCGCTTCGCAGGCAGGAATATTTCCGGCTCATGGGCCTCCCCTTCAGCATCATGCCTTCCAATATCAGCGAATGCTATACCGGGAAGAAGAACCCCCAGCAAATAACCAAAGAACTGGCATCGAGAAAGGTCAATCGGATCCTGGAGCAGCTCCAGGGGCGCTCCCCGCCGTGGATCTGCGGGGCGGATACGGCTATAGCCCTGGACGGGGCTATCCTGGGGAAACCCGCCTCCCGCGAAGACGCGGCTTCCATGCTCGGGAAACTCCAGGGCCGCGATCACGAGGTGGTAACCTCGGTGGCCCTTTATAACGGCAGGGAAAAAACGACCGACTGCCGCTGCGTGGCGAGCACGGTAACCTTTGCCCCGCTTTCGCCGGACGATGTCGAGTGGTACCTCAATACCGGGGAATGGCAGGAAGCGGCGGGAGCCTATAAGATACAGGGGCTTGCCTCCTGCTTCATCACAGGCATAAAAGGTTCCTACAGCGGCATTGTAGGCTTGCCATTAAGGGAATTTTATGTCATGCTCAGGGATAACGGTTATCCGTATACCTGATCGCCGCAAGATGTTTCCGAAAACTGAAGTTTCAGAGCTTCCTTGTATACGCTACGTTCAGGCATAAGGGCTTGTTCCGCCGCCGGTTCCGCAGATCCGTGCCCCGGGCAGGCTTAATCTTCCGTCACTTTTGTGATGAGATACAGAGAAGGCGTCCAGTGGGACGCGGAGTTTTTTGTTCGTAAAACTCCGAGGAGGAAATTTTGGCAGTAGTTACTATGAAGAGCCTGCTGGAATCGGGGGTCCATTTCGGTCACCAGGTAAAACGCTGGGACCCGAGGATGAAGAAGTACATCTTCGCTGAACGGAACGGGATCCATATTATTGATCTGCAAAAGACCATCCAGTCTATCAAGGACGCCTATGACGCGGTACGGAAAACAGTAAGCACCGGAAAGACGGTGCTTTTCGTGGGTACCAAGAAACAGGCGCAGCAGGCGATCCAGAAAGAAGCCGAGCGCTGCGGCATGTTCTACGTGAACAACCGCTGGCTGGGCGGCATGCTTACCAATTTCGTCACCATCAAGAAATCGCTGCTCCGCCTCAAGAAGCTGGAAAAGATGGAAATTGACGGGACTTTCGAGAATCTTACCAAAAAAGAAATCGCCTCTTTGGGCAAGGAACGTTCAAAACTCCAGAAAAACCTGGGGGGCATCAAAGAAATGAAAGAACTCCCGGGCATACTCTTCGTTATCGACACCCGGAAAGAAGCTATCGCCGTGGCGGAAGCCCAGCGCCAGGGCATCCCCATCATCGCGGTGGTGGACACAAACTGCAATCCCGACGGCATCAACTACCCCATCCCGGGAAACGACGACGCGATCCGGGCGATCACGCTCTTTACCCAGATCATCGCCAACGCCGTGGTGGAAGCGGATAACGAAGCCGGGCTTAAGATCATCGAAACCCTGGGCGACGAGGACGAAGACATGGAAAATGTCATAACCGATGTGTCCGTCAGGGAAGAAGACCGGGAAGTCGATATCGAATCCTATGCGGAGGTTGCCGTGCCTGCCGTAGAGACTCCCGCGGAAAGCGCCGAAGAAGAAGACGTGCTGCCGGTCGATGTTGACAAGGTTTACGGCGGGGAATAAATTACCCTGCCTGAAGGGCGGGGTATCAGCCCCCCCTCGAATAAATACAAACAAGGAGTTCATATAAATGGCTGATATTAGCGCTGCCGATGTAAAAAAGCTCAGGGAAAAGACCGGGGCCGGGCCTATGGAATGCAAAAAGGCGCTCCAGGATAGCGGCGGGGATTTTGACAAGGCGGAAAAACTGCTCAAGGAAAAGGGGCTTGCCGCCGTGGAAAAACGCGCGGGCCGGGCCACCAACGAAGGAAAGATATTTGTCAGGGTAAAAGACGACGGGAGCTGCGCCGCGCTCGTGGAACTGGCCTCGGAGACGGACTTTGTGGCCCGGAACCCGGAATTTATCGAGCTGGGCGGCAGGATCGCGCAGCTTGCCCTGGAAAAGGGCTATACCGAACCTAACGAGGAGCTTTCCGGCATGGTAACCGCCCTTGCCACGAAGATCAGGGAAAACATGAGCCTTAAACGGCTTAAAACATTAAAGGCCTCCGCCGGCGAATACCTTACCAGCTATGTCCACGGCGACGGGGCCATAGGCGTGGTGGTCAAGCTCGCCGCGGACAAGCCGGAGGCCGTCCAAAACGACGAGGTAAAAACCCTGGCCTTCAACCTTGCCCTTCATATCGCGGCCTTTAACCCCCTGGCCCTGGACAGGACCAAAATTGACGGGGCTTACCTGAAAGAGCAGGAAGAGATCTTCCGCAAACAAATGGAACTGGACGAAAGCCTTTCCCAAAAGCCCGCCAATGTGTTTGACAATATACTCAAGGGCAAGATAAACAAATACTTGCAGGAAATCTGCCTTTTGGAACAGGGCTTTGTAAAGGACGAAAAACTGCCCGTAGAAAGAGTGCTGGACGAAACCGGCAGGCCGGCCGGGGCAAAACTCCGTGTCGCCGACTACGCCTACTTTAAAGTTGGCGGGTAAAAAGGCCGGAGGCTTGAAAATGAACTACCCCGCCTTCAGGGCGGGGTATTCCGCACATTCCAATAAAAAGGTAATTGCCCGGAGGGGGGCCTGTTACCGGGAGGGCGGCGGCGGACGGCCGCAAGGCCCTGTCCGGCCCCCCTGCGCTCCATCCTGCGCCCGGATCGGCTTCCGCGCGGCGGGAAGGGCCGGGCGCCGGATTACGCTACCCCCCCGCAAAGGCGGCGGCCTCCTCCGGGTACTTACGAAAGGAGATTATCATGCACACGGTAATTAGCGCTTCCGAAGACAGGATGAAAAAGACCGTTGCCAGCCTTAAGGAAGGTTTTGGCTCGCTCCGTACCGGGCGGGCCTCGGCTTCCCTGTTTGACAAGATCAAGGTTGACTATTACGGCAATAAATCCCCGCTGAACCAGGTGGCCAATATTTCCGTTCCCGAGGCCCGGCTTATCGTGATACAGCCCTGGGACAAGGGGCTTATCGGGGAAATTGAAAAGGCCGTCCGTTCTTCGGAACTGTCCCTGAATCCCAGCAACGACGGCAAGGTTATACGCATCGCCATCCCCCCGCTTACCGGGGAAAGGCGGAACGAGCTGTCGAAGCTCGCGAAAAACCATGCGGAACAGAGCCGTGTCGCGGTAAGGAACATACGCCGGGACGGGAACGAAGAACTCAAAAAACTCCTTAAAAGCGGCGATCTTACCGAAGATGACGAGCGGATAAATACCGAAGAGCTCCAGAAACTGACCGATTCGTATATCACGAAGATCAACCAGACTCTGGAAGAAAAAGAAAAGGAAATTCGAGAAGATTGAGCGCGATTCCCGCCCATGTCGGCATAATAATGGACGGTAACGGGCGCTGGGCGCGTCAGCGCGGCCAGATCCGTACCCAGGGGCATCTTGAAGGGCTCAAAACGGCCAAGCGCGTCGTCAAGGCGGCCAGCGAGGCGGGGCTTTCGTATCTCACTCTTTACGTGTTTTCCACCGAGAACTGGAAACGCGCCGCCGACGAGGTGGCTTTTATCATGGCCCTGGTCAGGCAGTACCTGCGGGGCGAGCTGGACTTTTACCGGGAAAACCGCATCCGCATCCGGCACGCCGGGGACGCCGGGGGGCTTCCCGTTGATATCGCGAAGGAACTGCGGGAAGCCTGCGAGGACACCCGCGATTTTACGGGCATGCAGGTGATCCTGGCGCTGAATTACGGCGGCCGGGATGAAATTATCCGGGGGATACGGAAACTGCTTGCGGAGCGCGGCGGGCCGGACAGCCCGGGCGAAATCCGCGAGGCGGATTTCCGGCGCTACCTGGATAACCCGGACCTGCCCGATCCTGACCTGATCATAAGGACGGCCGGGGAAATGCGGACGAGCAATTTTCTTCTTTGGGAAGGGGCCTACGCGGAGTACTGGGTAAGCGAAAAATTCTGGCCGGATTTTACCGAAGACGATTTTAAGGCAGCCATTGCCCAGTTTGGGCAACGGGAGCGGCGTTACGGGGGCGCTAATTCGTGAAACTTTGTTTCAGGTTCCTATGAAAACACTTATCCAGCGGCTCCTTCTTTTTTTTATCGGCCTTCCGGTCATTGCGGTAATAGTGTTTCTTTTGCCCCACTACAACTACCTGGCTGCAAATCTTATTATCCTCGCCCTGAACGCCGTAGGAAGCGCGGAATTCGCCGGCATGCTCAGGAAACGGTCCCTCCCGATTTCCAATCCCGAAGCCGTCATCCTGGGGGGCCTTTCCCCCCTGGCCGTCCTTGCCGGCGCCTGTTTTTTCCCGGGGGCCGACCTTGTCCCGGTATCCATTATGGCCGGAGCGTCCTGGATACTTATTTCCCGGATTTTCAAGGCAAAAGAAGGGTTTGAGGACAGCCTGAACCGGATGGCGGCGGGCCTTTCCGTCATCATCTATCCCGGACTCTTCATGATCTGGTTTATGAAAATAACCCTCCTGAACCACGCCGCGATCCTTCTCATCGGTTTTCTGCTCCTCGTAATCAGCAACGATTCCGCCGGCTGGGCGGTCGGCATGATCTTCGGCAGAACCAACCAGGGATTCGTCGCCGCCAGCCCGGGCAAGAGCAAGGCGGGTTTCATCGGCGGCTTCGCGGCGTCCGTCATAGTGGGAATAGGGATGGCGCATTTTGCGCCCCAGGTTTTCCCTGCGCGGTTTTCCTCGCGGACCCTTACCGGCGCTTTCCTGGGGCTGGTATGCGCCCTCGCCGGTTCCCTGGGGGACCTTGCGGAATCGGTCATGAAACGCAGCGCCGCCATCAAGGATTCGGGAACCATTGTTCCCGGCCGGGGCGGCATACTGGACTGTACCGATTCTATTGCCCTGACGGCGCCGGTTTTTTACGGGCTTTGCCGGCTTCTATTCAGTTAAGTTAAAGGTGAAAATGATAAAAAAGAAACGAGTTGCCGTTTTAGGCGCCACAGGCTCTATCGGGAAAAGCACCATGGATGTGCTCCGGTCCGGCAAAGACGATTTCGAGCCGGTTTTATTTTCATGCCACCGGAAAACGGCGGCGCTGCTTGCCCTTGCGAAAGAATACCCCGGCGCGGCTCTGGCGGTTTCGGGCCTCGATCCCGGCGGCCCCGGCTGCGGGGAATTTTCCCGCTCGAAAACCTATTTCGGCAGGGAAGGCCTCCTCCGTTCAATCGCCGAATGCGGCGCCGGCATTGTGGTAAACGGCATTGCCGGGGCCGCCGGGCTTGAGCCTTCCCTGGCCGTCCTGGAAACCGGCGCGGACCTTGCCCTGGCGAACAAAGAAACTATGGTAATGGCCGGGGAACTGGTATTCAGCATGGCAAGGCGCAGCAAGGCCCGGATCATCCCGGTAGATTCCGAACATTCGGCCGTCTTCAGCCTGCTGGAAGCCCACGGCAAAGACCGGGTAGCGGAAATACTGTTAACCGCGTCGGGCGGGCCTTTCAGAAAAAAGCCCCGGGAAGAACTTGGGCATATAACGCTTAAAGAAGCCCTCAATCACCCTACCTGGAACATGGGGCCCAAGATCACCATCGATTCCGCGACACTGGCGAACAAGGGCCTTGAAGCGATAGAGGCCGCGGAGCTCTTTAACATGGATATAGGGCGGATCAAAGTAGTGGTACACCCCCAGAGCATCGTGCACTCGATGGTAAGGCTAAAGGACGGGGCTGTTTACGCGCAGCTTTCCCGGCCTGACATACGGCTCCCCATACACAACGCCCTCTACTATCCGGATATCACCCCCTGTTCTTTCGGTTTTTTGGATTTCGATTCCCTTTGCCTGGAATTCGAAAAACCCGATTACGATCGTTTCCCCATGCTGCCGCTGGCCTATGAAACCTCGGCCAGGGGGGGCATGTACCCGGCGATCTACAACGCGGCGAACGAGGTTGCGGTCTCGGCCTTTACCGAAAACAGGGCCGGTTTTTCCGACATACCCCGGATAGCAACCTCCGTACTGAACGGCGCCTGGGATTTTGCCCCCCCTTTTCCCGGGGCGGGCAGCGCGGAAACACTGCGCGCCATACTGGAAACCGACCGCATAGCGCGGGAAAGAGCTGAAAATTATATTTTGGAGACGATCCGATGCTGATATTAAAAATTATTCTTGGTTTGGCGGGGCTTGGGGTAGTGGTATTCGTACACGAACTGGGGCACTTCCTTGCCGCGCGCCTTGTAGGCATCGATGTTGAGGCTTTCTCCATAGGCTGGGGAAAGCCGATTCTGAAAAAAAAGATAGGAAAGGTCGAATACCGGCTCGGCATGTTTCCCGTAGGGGGATACTGCAAGATGCGGGGGGAAAATGATCTTCAGGAAGCCTCTGAAAAGGGGCAGGAGGAAATCCCCCAGCCCAAGGGGACCTATTACGGGACGGGCCCGCTGCGCCGCGTCGTTGTCTGTTTTGCCGGCCCCTTCTTTAACCTGATCTTCGCCGTGCTGGTATATTCAATTATCTGGGGAATAGGTTTCGAGATAAATACGCTTGAAAACCGCATTGTCCTTGCATCGGATATCAACCCTGAAGAAAAGTACCCCGCGGACGAGGCGGGCCTCCTCTCGGGGGACAGGATCATCCGTATCGACGGAAGGGAAACCGCCAATTACCACGATATTCAGGAGGCGATCGCCCTGAACGCGGAAAAAAACCTGCCCGTAACCGTGGAACGCGGCGGCAAAACAGAAGAACTGCAGGTACGGCCCCAGCTGGACAAGAGTACCGGGGCGGGAAAAATCGGGGTGTATTTCTGGACGGAGCCGGTGATAGCCGGAACAGCTTCGGAAAGCCCCGCGTCTATCGCGGGCCTTGAAAAAGGGGACCGCATACTCAGGATAAACGGCCGGGAATTCCCCCATTCGGCCGCCATGTTAAAAATACTGCGGGAATCCCCGGCGGTGCTTCATCTGGAATACGAGCGGGGCGGTTCGGTCCGCGATACCGATATAGTGCTCAACTACATAGACGGGGTCCCGCAGGATATAGGCGTTTCCTATGATACCGTACGTTACCGTACCCCTTCCTATTCGCCGCCCGCCGCCCTTGCCAAGGGGGCCGCCGAAACATGGAAAACCTTTGTCGTTTCCCTGAGGAGCCTGGCCCTGCTTTTCCGGGGCATCGACCTTACCCAGGCGGTTTCCGGGCCGGTGCGGATCACCTATATGGTGGGGGATGTGGCCGCGGAAGGGTTTGGCCAGAGTTTCGGGGCCGGCATCAGTTCCATGGTAACTTTCCTGTCCCTTATTTCCATCGCCCTTTGCGTGATGAACCTCCTGCCGCTCCCGGTGCTGGACGGGGGCATGATCCTGCTCTTTCTCATCGAGGCGCTCAGGGGCCGCCCCCAGCGCCCAAACACTATTTACGCGGTCCAGGCTGTAGGGGTGGTCCTGATAGCCGGTTTAATGCTCTTCGCGGTGTTCGGGGACATCCTGTTCCTGGTACGCCGTTAGAACCGGGAGGCGGGCATGAAACGGAAAATACCCTGCTTGTGCGATAATACCTTTACGGCGGAAATCCCCGAGGAAATTGATCTGGACAGGGACAGCAGCTACCTTGGCGAAATTGAAAACGGCAGCTTTATGAGCTTTAGCTGCCCGAACTGCGGAAAACTCCACAAGCCGGAATTCCCCCTTGTCGTAACCTGGCCGTCCAAAGGGCTGCGGCTTGAGCTTATCCCCGAACAGGACCGGATGGGGTTTTACCGCCGGAAAAAAGAAAAAGGCGATAACACAGAGGCGGTTATCGGTTATATTGAGCTGGCGGACCGCCTGGCGGTAATACGCGACGGCCTTGAACCGGCGGTAATCGAATCGCTTAAGTACTACCTCTACCTTAAGGCCGCCGAAACCAGCCCTGAAAACGAAATAAACATCTGGTACCACGGCAGAACTGCCGCAGCGGCCCAGGACGGGGAGGGCGCGGCGCTGGAATTTCACATCCAGGGTTTGAAAGAAAACAGCATGGCGCTGACCCATATTCCTTTTTCACTGTACGAGAAAACCGCCGGAGATTACGCGAAACACCCCAGAGCCGAACTTTTTATTTCCCTGCGGCACAAAAACTACCTTTCGGTACAAAATATGATGCTGCCGGGAAACCTGAAATGAGCCTCCGCGCAGCAAACTGCACGGTATCTGGAACGTGGAGCAATTTCCTAATCGGAGACTCGTTCGATAGGAAATTTATTATACCGTCCGGTTTAATACCAAATTTTTTGCAAGCGGTGTATTGTTTGAACCGAAGCAAGCTGCGGGGTATCAAACCAGACTTTCAAATGAAAACCCGCCCTGCCAAAAAAAACCCGCCCCGGGGCCGGGGCCCCGCCTTCGCCCTTTTGCTTCTGCTCGCCCCTGTGTTTTTTTCGCCCGCAGCAGGGCTGGAAGCCCAAACCCCGGAAACGCGGGAAGAACAACGGCCCGCCGGGGCGCACCGGGGCAGGATCAACGCCCTTGTCCATGACAATAACGGCCGGATCATAAGCGCCGGGGAAGACGGCTTTTTGGGCGTCTGGAACCTCCGGGAAGGCCGCGCGGAAGACCGGTTTCAGATAAGCGAGCACCCTCTCCTGTCCCTGACGGCGCGGCCGGGGCGCAGCGAAGTAGCGGCTATCGAAAGCGACAGGATGGGGCTGTACCGCGTTTCGGTCTGGAATTATGTTGAAAAACGAAACCTGTTTACGCTGCGTTTCAGCGATCCGCTTCTTTTTGTCAGTTATTCCGCGTCAGGCAGTTTTATCATTGTTTCCCGGAGCGCCCGGTCCGTCCTGGCCTTCATCCAAAGCGAGACCGGGGAATTGCTTCAATCCCCGGAGGATCTCGCGGTTACGGTCTCCCTTGCCGCCACAGGCAAATCCGAACGGACCATGGTCACCTATTCCCCGGCGGGGACGCTTTCCTATTGGGCGCTTGAAACCGGCAGCGAAATACGCCGCTTCTCCGTGCCTGCCAATCTTTCGAGTCCGGTCCTCTTTGGGAACAGCAGCCTCCTTGCCGCTTTGGCAGAAAACGAGCTTGTAATCCTGGACGCGGTTTCCGGAAATGAAATTCTCCGGGAAAGAGTGATAAACCATCTCGCGCTTTTCCCTTCGGAGAACGAAGGCAGGGAATTCCTGGGCCTTTCGGAGGGCAACGCCGTAACAGAATTACTGCTCTACAGGATAACAAACACGGCCAGGCTCGAAATAGCCGCGCGCAGGATCATCCCCCGCAGCCTGGCGGTAAACGCCGCGATTGGCGGGATTTCCCTTTACACCGCGATCCTGGGCGCTTCCGACGGCAGGCTGTATTTTCTGCCGGCCCAGGGGAATCCCATTCCCGCGGCCGTTTCCGCCCTGACCGCGGTGCAGGAAGGGGCCGTTTCCAACGGGGTATTGGCCTTTATCGCAACGGGCGGCCTTTCGGGTTTTATTCCCCTTGACTTTTCGGAATTTTCCGCCGGTTTTCCCATAAGGCTTGCCAGGGAGACGCCCTTTACCCGCGTTACTTCGGAACCGGCCTTTTCCCGGGGAGGCGCCGGGCGCTTTTTATACTGGCAGGATTCAAGGGCCGGCAGTATTCCTGTCTTAAAGACCGTCTCCCCCGATTATTCGGGCGGAAGTTCCTATCCCGAATACCGGGAACAATCGCAAACCCAGCTCCGCCATCTTTCTATAAGGCCCCCCGCATCTTCCGTATCGATTCTGGGAAGCCTGGCGCTGTTCATGAATACGGCGGGCAATGTCCAGGTAATCTCGCTTGATTCCCAAACCGTGGAATTTTCCTATACATCGGCCGGCTCCCTGGACGCGGCGTTTCTGGACGGGCAAAACATTATCCTTGCCCGCGGCGCGGCGGACGGCAATTCCCCCTTCCTCAAAATCAACATTGTTACCGGGGAGACGGTCCCCCTCCGCTACCCCGCTTCGGCGGGCGTAAAAATTTCCAGGGTATCCGGCGGAAGCCTCTACGGAACCGTAATCGCCGGAAGCGGAAGGGACAGCAAGACCGTCGTCCTGTTCCTCGACACAGATGACGGCGCCCGCTCGCCGGGCGTGATAGAATACCCCGGGGAAGATCTGGATTTTTCCCTGGCCGAAGAAGGCGGTATAATCGCCTCTGATCTGGGCGGGGACGGGGCGGCGCTGCACAGCGGGCAGGAACTTGTACGGTTTGAAAGGGCGGGAGGGCTTCCCAGGCGTATCCTGAGCGGCGGCGGTTTCTTTGTGATCATCGACAGCGAGGGCAATATCGCCTGGCATGACGGCAAAACAGGAAGGCTCGCGGCATTGCTGCGCATCTACCCCGACGCCTGGGTCCTTGAAATAAAAGACAGGCCGCCCCTGAGCGGCCCGGTTCTCGCGGAATAGCCTGCGCCGGCCTATTGATCCGATTTTTCCATCGGGACAAATTTTGTAAATTTCTGGCGGAACAGGATATTTACAATCCCGGTAGGGCCGTTCCGGTTTTTCGCCACAATTAAATCGGTGGGTATATCGCTGCCGGGTATTTCCGCGGAATTTTCCCTGTCGGTATCCCGCTCCCGGTGCAGAAACAGTACCAGGTCGGCATCCTGCTCAATAGAGCCGGACTCCCGCAGATCAGCCAGCACCGGCTTCCCCGGCCCGGTCTTGGTACGCTTGTCCACTTCCCGGCTGAGCTGCGAAAGCGCCACTATCGGGATACTGAGTTCCCGCGCCAGGCCTTTTAACGAGCGGGAAATTTCCGCCACCTGCTCGTGGCGGGGTATCTGGTAGTTTTCGGAACTGATCAGAGTAAGGTAATCCACAAAAATGATTTCCACATTCTGCTGCTGCCTGAGCCGCCGGGCCTGGGCGCGGAGATCGAGGAGCTTCATGTTGGGCATATCCACAATATAGAGAGGCGCCTCGTAAATGTTCCCCGCCGCCTGTACCAGCTTGTTAAAATCGCTTGCCTTAAGCAGTTTCGAGCCTGCCCGCAGCACATTGGATTCAATGTTCGCCTCGGCGGAGATAAGCCGCAGGGCCAGCGCCTGATCGGGCATTTCCAGCGTAAAAAACGCGGCGGGTATGTTTTTCCTGATAGTGATATTGGCGGCCATGGCCAGGGCCAGGGCGGTTTTCCCTATGGAAGGCCGGGCGCCGATGATGATAAACTCTGAGGACTGGAAGCCGGAAGTAATATTGTCCAGATCCTCAAAGCCCGAGGGAACGCCGGTAAACTGGTTTTTGGAATGAAACAGTTTTTCTATCAGTTTGATGGTTTCCGGGATAATCTCTTTAACGCTTTTATAGCTAAGGGTCTGGCCCGCGTTGGTCAGCTCGAATATGCGCTGCTGTGCCCCTTCCAGAATCATCCGGTAATCCTTGGAATCATCGTAAGAGTCCGAGGTAGTTTCCCCGGAAAGCCGTATCAGGGAACGCCTTATGGAACAGTCCTTTACGATTTGCGCGTAATAGTCTATGTTGGCGATGGTGGGGACTACATTTGTAAGGGACGCGATATAGGGGATATCTCCGGCAGCTTCCAGTTCCCCGCTACGCCTGAGTTCTTCCACAACCGTGATGGTGTCGGCTTTCCGGCTCTGGTTTTTAAGGCCCAGTATTGCTTCGTAGACCCGGCGGTTCGCGTTTGAGTAAAAATCGCCGGGCCTGAGGTAAAGCTCGGCGGTAATTACCGCCTCGTCGTCAAGCATAAGCGCGCCCAGAACCGCCCGCTCGGCGTCTTCGTTATGGGGGGGAATTCTGTCCCTGAGTCCGGATTGGGCCATGGCGGAAAAAAACTAATTCTGTTCCGGGGCGGCTTCCGCGGGAGGGGCGCTTTCGCCGGCAGGATTTGCCTGGGCCGGCTCCGCCCCGTTATCAGGGGCCGGCGCTTCCGGGGAAACGTTTTCCGCGGCGGCGCTTCCGTCTGCCGCGCCCTCGGCGGCGGCCTGGTGCCGGCGGCCTTTGCGGGCCGGCTGCTCCCTGGCCTCGGTTTTAATGATCTGGGCCTGGACCGTAACGCTTACCTCGGCGGAAGCCGATTCGTAAAGTTTTACCGCGACCTTGTACTTGCCGACGCTTTTAAAGGTATTTCCCGGGAGTTCGATTCTTTTCCGTTCCATGGGGAAGCCCTGCCTGGCAAGCTCTTCCATTACGGTCTGGCTGGTAACCGCCCCGTAAAGCCTGCCGTTCGCGCCGGCGGGCATACTGATAACCAGTTCCAGTTCTTCAAGCCTTGCCTTAATACCGGACGCGTCCTGCCGTTTGGCCGCCTTGCGGGCCTCTATTTCCCCGCGGCGGGCTTCAAAAAGTTTTACCGTTTTTTCCGTATAGGGCAGGGCAATGCCCCGGGGGAAAAGAAAATTCCGGGCATAACCCTTGGCGACTTCTTTGATGTCCCCCTCTTCCCCAAGGGGATTTAAGTCTTTGTTCAAAATAACCTTCATAATCCAAACTCCCTCTAAATTCAGTTAAAACCAACGGCTTTAACTGAATTCGCGCGCGGAATTAACCGCGGTGATTATTATAAACGGATCGGTTTTGGGACAGCGCCAATTGGCTTAATGCCAGCCGGCACTGCCCGGGGATAAATCCGACGGATTTTATTCCCCGACCCCCGGAGTTGAGGACGATCCATTTGTTCCGGAAACCCGCAAGGGTATCCAATTTTCAGCGATCCCCAGCAGGATCAAAACAGCCAGAAGGACCACGTTAAGTCCCGGGCTAAAAACGACAATTATCAAAAGGAGGTTCAAAAAGAACCTGAAAAACGGCGGCATTACCCATCGGGAATACCAATACAAGAGTATTGCGCCGCCCTGAACCAAATACAGCATAACACAGATGACCAAAACATTCCAAGAGGCGATCTCCGCGAAAAAAGCGGCGTTCCGCGCAAACGGCCCGGCGCCCAGCGCAAGGGAAGCGAGCACTCCGGCGAGGGAAAAGGAAAGCGCCCAGATCTGCCGGGAAGATGTACGGAAACCGATCAGGCCCCCGTCAGGGCAGGGCTTGCGGGCAATACGGGCAATGCCGAACGAAAGCTGCCGGCTTACAAAAAGGAGCAGCATACAGGAGGAAACAACGCCGCCGCGCAAACCCGCCGCTTTTATCACCGCCACAATATTATCGACACTGATATACTGGGCGGAAAGGGACTGCTCCACCACGTCGGCGCCCGCGGACGCGCTGTACAGGGACACAAAAAGTTCCGCCTGGGAACGGATCATGGCAAGAACACCGCTGTCCGTACCGGAAGCGCAGACTAAAAAAGCCAGCGCCCCGGCCACGGAAGATGCCACCAGGCGGTAAGCCGCCCTGGGCCTTAAAAAAGCGGGAAGCCGGGACGAGGGGGCGGCAACCCAGGTAAAACCGGCAATAACCACGGTAAAATAAACCAGGTCCGGAATCACGGCGGCAGAGGGGAGGCGGAGAAAGACCCCTGCCCAAAGCGCGAAAAGGCCATTTCCAAGGACGGCGAAAAACGCGCATAGCCGGGAAGACGCGGGGCTAAAACAAAAAGCGTTTACCCCTAAAGGCAGCAAAAACAAAAACCCGAAAAAACCCGAACGGCTGAGGCCGACCGAAACCGCCGCCCCAGCCAGCGCCGGGAGAAAGGCGGGAAACCGTACTTTCCCGCCTTCGGGTATTCTTGAATCCAAAATAAAGTCAGTCGGCTACAAAGGGAAGCAGGGCGATGCTTCGGGCCCGTTTGATCGCCAGGGCCAGCGCGCGCTGGTGTTTCGCGCAGGTACCTGTAATGCGCCGGGGGAGTATCTTTCCCCTGTCGGTAATAAAACGGCGCAGGGTATCCGCGTCCTTGTAGTCGATTTTAAGTTTTTGGGTGCAGAATTTACAGACCTTCTTCTTAAAAAAGACCTTTCCCTTACCGCCCCGGCCAAGGCGCTCCTCTCCGTCGCGGCTGTCCGGATCCTTGTCGCCCCGGTCCGCCCGGGGGCCATGATCGCGAT
Source organism: Spirochaetaceae bacterium (assembly GCA_031267955.1). Taxonomy (GTDB): domain Bacteria; phylum Spirochaetota; class Spirochaetia; order Treponematales; family Breznakiellaceae; genus JAIRRR01. The sequence continues at coordinate 17,517 of JAIRYB010000154.1, forward strand.
CGATATATTTTTCGTCAAACATTATAACTCCTTGGATTGGAAAACCGCCCTAAAGGCCGGCTCCGGTTTAAAAGGGAATATCATCGGTAAAACCGTCATCGCTGCTGCCGCCGCCGGCCTGTCCTTCAGGACGGGGAGGCCTTTCCTCCGCGTTCCGCCTTTCGGAATAGCTGCCGCTTCCGCCGCCGCCCCCGCTTCCGGAACTGTTACCGCTCAAAAGCTGGAGATTATTCGCCACAATCTCGATCTTTGAACGGTTCTGGCCGTCCTGTTCCCAGCGGTCCTGGCGCAGCTCACCTTCAACCCCCACCTGTTTCCCTTTTACCAGGTACTGGTTGAGAGATTCGCCCTGCCTTCCCCAGAGAACGATGTCAAAAAAATTGACTTCGTCAACCCACTGATCCCCGGACTTTTTCCGGCGGTTTACGGCAATGGAAAACTTGCACACCGCCTGGCCTCCGGCGGTATACTTGAGTTCCGCGTCCCGGGTCAGCCTGCCTACCAAAACAACATGGTTTATATCCGCCATAGGCGCCTCTGTCCTTTAAGTCTGCGGCGGCTCGTCAAGCCTGACAAACAAGTACTTGAGAAGGCCGTTGTTAAGCTTGAAGATACGATCAAGAACGGCGATCTTTACCGGATCAGCTTTGATCGTGTAGAGGACGTAACGCCCCCGCTGCCGTTTTTTGATTTCGTAGGCCAAATCCCTGTCACCGAGTTCGTCGGTTTTAACGATTTCCACCTGATTCGCGCTGAGCTCGGCCAACAACTGTTCCCGGCCCGCCTGGTATTGGTCTTCTTCCAAGGGGAAGATGACCGTCAGTTCATACTGACGCATGGGTCCTCCTTACGGACAAAATTTCTGGTCCGCCCCAGGGGCGGACAAAGAGGTAGCTACAATATAGCAAGGGTTTCCGGTTTGATCAAGCGGAAGGAAAGAGAAACCGGCAATTTAAAACATTCCGACCCGGAATCCGGGCGCGGCCCTTTGCCGGCGCGCCTAATACGCCAGGCGCAGCGTGTATTCGGCGGACCAGGCGCCGCCGCTTTCCAGGGACAGGCGCGTTACCGGGAGCACGCAGGTTGACTGGTAAAGCCGCCGCCCCCTGCCGTAAACTGGGCAGTCCGCGTAGACCGGCACAAAATGGGCGTCAAAGGCCCTGTCGCAGGAAAGCGTGATAATAAGCTCATTTTCAAGATCATCAAGCTCGATTGTTTGGGCATCGGATAGTTCCCCCTGCCCGCCGCGCAGGGCGTCCTTGCCCTCAGAGCCGACCTTGTACACCCGCAGGTAGTTTTCCCCTTCTCCGGGAAAAACAAGATCAAGGCGGGGGATAAAGTCAAATTCCGTTTTTTGATCGCCCCGGTTGACAAGTTTGTATTTTACCAAAAGGCTGTCGCGTTCAAGAGAGCAGGCCTTGTTTATTTCGACCGAGCCAAGCGCCGAACATGGCGCCCCGCCGGCCCCAAGGCGGAAACCGGCCTTCTGCCGGGCCTTGTCGGTTTCCAGGACTTCGTAGGGTTCGGCGCCGCAAAAGCGCAGCCGGCCGGTTTTTTCAAGTTTTTGCGTAGAAAAGCCCGCTTCGGCGAGAAGCGCCGGGGAAAAACCGGGAAGCGCGAGGATATCCGTAAAAGCCATGCGCGTTTCCGGGGAATTCAGGGCGGTCCCCGCCTCGCGGGGAAGCAGGGTACCCAGGTAGTTCCAGGCGCGGGGCATAAAATCAAATTCAAAAACAGCCGCCCCCTGCTTTTTTATATACACGCTGATATGATCGTTACGGAAGATGTATTCATCCTCACCGTCAAAGTCAAAATCAAAACTCATAAGGGAGGGGATGAATATCCCCTTGATCCGGGCGGTTTTTTCCGCGATAAGAAG
>JAIRYB010000222.1 GCA_031267955.1 Spirochaetaceae bacterium
TTCGTGTGAAAATAGGAAAACGAGACGGGAAGAAGACGGAAAACCAGGTAACGCTACGCTGTTCGTGCGGTCTGTGTGGTTCGTGGTCCTATGCTATTTTGTTGGTGGTGAAAATGAGAATTGCTTGCGCGGCCGGCGGCCGCGGCAATTTCCCGTTCCAGTCCAGTCCGGAATTCGGGCGCATCCGGCCGCCGTGCGGCCGGACCGGGCTATCCGCTCTGGCCGATATACCGGAAGATCGTCATGCCACTTGTCCCCGGCTTTTGGATTGGCCGACAGGGTGACTTTCCTCCGCCAAATTGCTATAATATAGTAACCAGATAATGTGTACAAAGGACCGTTATGCCCGCACATGATGATAAATTCAGCGCCGACCCCGGAAAAATAATCCCCATAGCCATAGAAGACGAGGTAAAAAACGACTATCTGACCTACGCCATGTCGGTCATCGTAGCCAGGGCCCTGCCTGATGTGCGGGACGGCCTTAAGCCGGTACACCGCAGGCTGCTCTATTCCATGGACGAGCTGGGGCTGAGGCCCAATGCGGCTACAAAGAAAAGCGCCCGTATTACCGGCGATACCATGGGTAAGTACCACCCGCACGGCGATATGTCCCTCTACGACGCCCTGGTCCGCATGGCCCAGGATTTTTCCCTCCGCTACCCCCTGGTGCAGGGCCAGGGAAACTTCGGCTCGGTAGACGGGGACCCCCCGGCGGCCATGCGCTACACCGAGGCCAGGCTTTCAAAAATCGGCGACGAGATGCTTCAGGATCTGGGCAAGGAAACGGTCGATTTTGCCCCGAACTACGACGAATCCCTTACCGAGCCGGTGGTGCTTCCCGCGGCGATCCCGAACCTGCTGATCAACGGTTCCAGCGGTATCGCGGTAGGCATGGCCACCAATATGGCCCCGCACAATATCGTTGAAATCTGCGAGGCCGTCTGCGCCTATATTGATAACCCGGAAATCTCTATCGAGGAACTGATGAAGTTTGTCCGGGGGCCGGACTTCCCGACCGGGGGCATCATTTTCGGCCGCAGGGGCATCAGGGAGGCCTACAAAACCGGCCGGGGCAAGCTTCTTATCCGGGGCAAATTCGCGGTGGAAACCACTAAATCCGGCAAAGAGCTTATCGTCTTTAACGAAATTCCCTATGGGGTAAACAAAAAGCTGCTTTTGGAACGGATAGGCGTCCTGGTCCGGGACAAGGATATCGACGGCATTGCCAGCTTCAACGATGAATCCGACCGGGACGGCATACGGGTGGTGATCGAGCTTAAGAAAGGCGCGATCCTTAAAGTAGTATTGAACCAGCTTTTTTCCAACACCCAGCTCCAGACTACTTTCGGGATCATCAACCTGGCCCTGGTGAACGGCAGGCCGCAGTGCCTCAACCTTAAAGAACTGGTCCGCTATTTTGTGGAACACCGGGTAGAAGTGGTTACCCGGAGAACCCGCTACGAACTGCGCAAGGCCGAGGAGCGCGCCCATATCCTGGAAGGCCTGGTTATCGCCCTGGCGAATATTGACGAAGTGGTAGCGGTCATCAAGGCTTCCCGCGACATAAACACCGCAAAAGCCAAATTGCAGGAACGCTTTCTCCTTTCCGAGGCCCAGGCCCAGGCAATCGTGGATATGCGCCTGGGGCGGCTCACCAGCCTGGAAGTCGAGAAGCTCCAAAAAGAGCTGGAGGAACTCAAGGTACAGATCGCCTATCTTAAATCCCTTTTGGAAGACGAAAAAAAACTCCGGGGGGTTATCAAAGACGAAACCCGCAGCGTTTCCGAACGCTACGGTGACGAGCGGCGTACCGAGATTGTCGCGGGCGAGGTAGAGAATATCAACATCGAAGACCTTATCAAAAAAGAAGAGATGATGATCCTTATCTCCAACCTGGGCTATGTCAAGCGGGTGCCGGTTTCCGGTTACCGGAACCAGGGCCGGGGCGGCAAGGGTATGCAGAGCGCCAGGCTTGCCGAGGACGATTTTATCAGGCAGATATTTGTGGCTTCCACCCATGAATACATCATGTTCATTACCAGCGCGGGCAAGGCCTACTGGATGAAGGTTCACGAACTTCCCGAGGGGAGCCGTACCAGCAAAGGTTCCCATATCAAGAGCCTCCTCACGGTGTCCCCCAACGAGGATATTACGGCCATCGTTTCCCTGAAGGACTTTACCGACGACGAGTACCTTTTCATGGGGACGGCCCGGGGCGTAGTAAAGAAAGTCGCGGCCAGCGAATTTTCCAACGCCAAAACCCGCGGCATTATCGCCATCAACCTTGACGAAAGCGACAAGCTTGTAAGCGCAATGCTTACCAACGGTTCCGACGAGGTGATCCTCATCTCCCGGCAAGGCCAGGCCCTGCGTACACACGAGGATCAGGTCCGGGCCATGGGCCGCTCCAGCCGGGGCGTTTCCGGCATGAAGCTTGGCAATGACGACGAGCTTACCGGAATACTCCGGGTAGACAACAGCGAAAAGATGCTGGTCATTTCCGAATACGGTTACGGCAAGCGGGTGGAAGCGGGCGAATTCAGTTCCCACAGCCGGGGTACGGGTGGGCAGCGTATCTACACGGTAAGCGAAAAAACCGGCGAGATCGTAGGCTGCGTCAATGTCCTGGACAACGAGGAAATTATGTGCATCACGAGCCAGGGCAAGTCCATAAAGCTTAAGGTGGACTCCATAAGGGTGATGGGCCGGAGCGCCCAGGGCGTGCGCATCCTCAGCATTGACAAACCCGATTTTGTCATCGGGGTAGACAGGATCGTAAAAGAAGAAGAAGCGATACCCCCTAAATCCGCCGGCGCTCCGCCGCGGATGGAGGAAGACGAAACAGAAATTCCGCCCGAGCCGGACGATACCGGGGACAGGGCCGGGAACGGGCAGCAAGGCCTTTTTGATGATGACGGAGAAGATTGAAAGCGAGGGCTGGAACAAACAGCGAACGCGGGTTAGGATGAACGTGCGAGGTATCCCCGATGAAAGCGTTCCCCCTGAATAAAGCGTTTACCTTCCTTGAACCCGGCCCGGTTATTCTGGTAAGTACCGCCGACGGGGACAGGCGCAATATCATGACCCTGTCCTGGACCATGGTGCTTGATTTTACCCCCCGTTTCGCGTTTATGACAGGCTCCTGGAATTATTCCTACAAGGCGCTCGTCAAAAACAAAGAATGTGTAATCGCCGTCCCCACCGCCGATATGATCAAAACCGTTGTCTCCATAGGCGCCTGTTCGGGGGCCGATGTAGACAAATTTGAAAAGTTTAAACTTACCCCGCTCAAGGCGGAATTTGTCGGCGCCCCCCTGATAAAGGAATGTTACGCCAACATAGAATGCCGGGTTGTCGATTATATCAAAAAGCACGGCATTTTTATCCTGGATGCCGAAGCGGCCTGGATTGACGAACGGCGCAAGGAAAAACGCCTTTTCCACGCCGTAGGCGACGGCAAGTTTATAGTTGACGGGGAAAAGATCAGCCACCGGAAACTCATGCTGGAGAAACTGCCGGAAGGAGTGTAGGCGTACCATGACCCGGCTGAACAGACATCCCAAATTAAACGAATATCGAATTATCCAGGGCGTGTGTTTCGCCTCCTGTACAGGGGAAGGGCCGGACAGTGACTGAATCTACGCGGCGTATAGTAGAGGCCATCCGGGCCATTCCGAAAGGGAAAGTATCCGGCTACCGCGATGTCGCCCTGGCCGCGGGCATGCCCTGCGGGGCGCGCCAGGTAGCCTGGACCCTCCATTCCCTGTCCGAAAGCCAAAACTTGCCCTGGCACCGCGTCATCAAGGCATGCGGCCGCCTTGCCCTGCCCGAGGGAAACGGCCGGGAATTGCAGGCGGCGCTGCTCCGCGCCGAGGGAGTCGAGGTGTCGGAAGCCGGGGAGGTCGATATGGCGCGGTACGGGTTCGGCAATTCCTGAATTAGCGCCTGAACGGACCGCCCCGAATGGCCGCGGAAACGGACCGGGATTTCGTCGCCCGGAATATCAGCCCCGGCGGCGCGGAGGCTCATTTTCCACATACCGCCGCAGGACGGCCCGGACGGCGCCGGGACCGGCGACAAGTTC
>JAIRYB010000232.1 GCA_031267955.1 Spirochaetaceae bacterium
TCAAAGGCCGAAAAAGAGGGTTATAACCAGATAGGGGCGATTTTCCGCGAAACCGCCGAGAACGAAAAGGAGCACGCCAAGATATGGTTCAAGCTGCTCCACGGGAACGATGTCCCCGAAACGGCGGCCAACCTGAAAGACGCGGCCGACGGCGAAAATTACGAGTGGACCGATATGTACGACGGCTTTGCCAAAACCGCCGAAAATGAGGGCTTTAAGGATATTGCCGTCCTTTTCAGGCAGGTGGCCGCTATTGAAAAGGAGCATGAGGAGCGGTACAAGAAACTGATCGCCAATCTCCGGGACGGGCTGGTTTTCTCCAGGGACGGCGACCAGGTCTGGCAGTGTTCCAACTGCGGGCACATTATCATCGGCAAGAAAGCGCCGGATATCTGCCCGGTGTGCAAGCACCCCAGGGGCTATTTCTGGATCAGGGCGGCAAACTACTAGTGGCCGCCGGCGGGCGCATCTCCAGGGACGCGGCCTGGGAGCTTTTCAGGAAACACAACAGGGACCCCTTCCACATACAGCACGCGCTTACGGTGGAGGGGGTGATGAAGTGGTACGCCGCGGACCAGGGTTTTTCCGGGGACGGGGAATACTGGGGCATCGTGGGGCTTTTACACGATATTGACTTTGAGGAATACCCGGAAGAGCATTGCAGGAAAGCGCCGGAACTGCTGCGCGCGGGCGGCGCGGGGGAAGATATTATCCGCGCGGTGGTCAGCCACGGGTTCGAGCTTACGGTCGATGTCAGGCCGGAACACCTGATGGAAAAGGTGCTTTACGCTTCCGACGAGCTTACCGGCCTTATCTGGGCGGCCGCGATTATCCGGCCTTCAAAAAGTACGCGGGATCTGGAAGTAAAATCGGTAAAGAAAAAGTACAAGGTCCCCAATTTCGCAGCGGGCTGTTCCCGGCCGGTAATCGAGAAGGGGGCCGCGATGCTCGGCTGGGAGCTGGACACGCTTATCGAAAAGACGATACTTGCCATGCGCTCCTGCGAGGATTCTGTGGCCAAAGCCATGGAGCTGATAAAGTAGTTGCCGGGGAAAGCGCTTATCGCCATGTCGGGCGGGGTGGACAGTTCCGTCGCGGCTTTCCTTTTGAAGGAAGAAGGGTATAGCTGTACCGGCGTTACCTTTAAACTTTTTTCGCTTGAAGATACGGAGGGGCCGGGGGCCTGCCGCGCCGGTACCCGCGCGGCCAGAAGCTGCTGCTCCCTGGAAGACGTGAACGACGCGCGGGCCGTGGCGTACCGGCTGGATATGCCCCACTATGTGCTTAACTTTACGGGGGATTTCCGGCGGGAAGTTATCGGGCGCTTTGTCGGGATCTACGAAAGCGGCGCTACCCCCAACCCCTGCATAGACTGCAACCGCTATATCAAATTCCCGGGGCTGCTCCGGAAGGCGCGGGAGCTTGGTTTTGACGCTATTGCCACCGGCCATTATGCCCGGGCGGAAAAATCCGGCTCCCGGTATATACTGCGGAAATCCCTTGACGCCGGCAAAGACCAGAGCTATGTGCTTTACGCCTCTACCCAGGAACAGCTTGCCGCCGCCCGGTTTCCCCTGGGGGGCCTTACCAAGGCCGAGGTGAGGGAGATCGCGGGGCGGGAGGGGTTTGCCAACGCGCGAAAACGCGAAAGCCAGGATATTTGTTTTGTCCCGGACCGTGACTACGCGGCCTTTATCGAGCGGTATACGGGCAGGGCGGCGGAACCGGGGGACATTATCGACTTTGCGGGGAAGCTGCTGGGGAGGCACCGGGGCCTTATCCGCTGCACCATAGGCCAGAGGCGCGGCCTGGGGGTGGCGAAAAACGGGCGGGTTTACGTGGCCGCAAAATGCGCGGCGGACAATACCGTTACCCTGGGGCCGGAGGAATCGCTTTACACCAGGTCGCTCACCGCGGGAAACATTAACCTAATCGCCTGTGAAACGCTTGAAAAGCCCGCGCGGGTGCTGGTAAAAACCCGCTACCAGGAAAAAGAACAGGCGGCCACGGCCCGGCAGACCGGGAGCGACACGATCCGCGTGGAATTCGACTGCGGGCAGCGGGCGGTTGCCCCGGGCCAGGCGGTGGTGCTCTACGACGGGGACATAGTGGTAGGGGGAGGCGTTATTACCGGCACGGAATGAGCCGGCGCGCTTGGCGGGCGGAGTTTTGGGTGAACGCGGCAAAGGCCGCGCCCGGTTCGGCAAACTCCAGGCGGAAGGCGGCGAATTTGGCCGGAAGGCGGCAAAGCCCGGGCCGGGTTCAGGCCAGGGTTTTGGCCCAGTCCCGGACGGCGGCGGCGGCCGCTTCCCGGTCGCCCCGCAGGGGGCTGCGGAAATCGATCTCGCCGGCAAAGGTATTGCCCGGAAGCCGCTTCCTGAGTTTCCCGAAAACGTCGCCCTTTCCCCCGCCGTGGCAGAGGAAGAGCGCGACGCGCCTGTCCCGGATCGCGGCTTTTGAAATAAAGCTGCAAAGCGCCGGCGCGGGCGAACCGGCCCAGACAGGGCAGCCGAGGATTACCAGGTCATAGGCGTTTATGTCAACCGAAAAGGGCTTGAGTTCCGGCTCGGCATGGGAAAAAACCTGGCTGCCGCCCCATAAATACTTGGCAAGGCCCTGCCGTTTCCTGGTGTCCGCGGTCTCCAATTCGAGAACATCGGCGTCAAGGGCGGCCTTGAGCTGCCCGGCGATAAAGCGGCAGTTCCCCTCGTAGGAATAATACACGACAAGCGTTTTCACGGGCTTTCCTCCTCAATTAATTCGGGTGGGATACGTTGTAAAGTTTTATAAGAATGGATCAAAAGCGCGTTGAAATCAAGGGCCGGCCTTTGGTATACTGAAACAGGCCCGAAGCGTTGCCCGCGCCGGCTGCGGGCCCAACGGAGAATATGCCGCATCAGACCAAACGGAATTTCAGCAGCTCCCCGGTAAAAATCTTCGCGTCCTACTACCGGCCCCACTGGAAGCTCTTTGCCGCGGATATGTTCTGCGCCCTGCTCATCTCCGCCGTGGACCTGCTCTTTCCCATGCTCACCAGGTACACGCTGGAAAAGCTGCTCGGCCAGAACCTCCTGCGCCTCTTTGCCGCCATGATAGCCCTTATGGTGTTTATCTATATACTCAGGCTGTGTTTTTCCTTTTTCGTCACCTACTGGGGCCACACGGTGGGGACCTATATCGAGGCGGACATGCGGCGCGATCTTTTTAACCATTTGCAGGAACTGCCGTTCTCGTTCTACGACAACCACCGCACGGGCCACATCATGTCCCGGGTTACCACCGATCTGTTCGAAATAACCGAGCTGGCCCACCACGGGCCGGAAGACCTTTTCATCTCCGTTCTAACCCTTTCCGGCTCCTTCATCCTAATCGTAACAATACGCTGGGAACTGGCCCTGGTCCTTGCCGTGATGATCCCGCTGTTCGTGATCCACATCGCCTTTTCCCGCAGGCGCCTTATGGCGGTTTCCCGGAAAGTGAAGGAGCGGACCGCGGAGATCAACGCTTCCCTTGAGTCGAGTATTTCGGGCGTCCGCGTTGCCAAGGCATTTACCAACGAAGACTACGAAGCGGAAAAATTTTCCGCAGGGAACGAAAGTTTTAAGCTTGCCCGCAAAGGCTATTACCGCGCGATGGCTTTTTTCCACAGCAAGATAGAATTTATGAATTCGATCCTCATGGTAACGGTTATCGCCGCGGGCGGATTCCTCATTACGCGGGGCAGGATGAACCTGGCCGATCTTGTCGCCTGCAATCTTTTTATCGCCGCTTTCCTGCAGCCGATAAGGCGGCTCCAGAATTTTGTGGAACAGTTTACCACCGGCATGGCGGGCTTTGTCAGGTTCCTCGAAATTATGCGGATGGAAAGCGATATTACCGACAGGGAAGGCGCCGTCAGCCTGGAAAATGTGCGGGGCGACATCAGCTACAACGATGTAACTTTTTCGTACCTTAAAAAAACACGGGAAGCGGACGCCGCGCCCGATTATCAAAAGAAAAAACACTATGTCCTTGACCATATCAGCATGGCGGTCCCCGCCGGAAGCACCACCGCCCTGGTAGGCCCTTCCGGAGGCGGAAAAACCACCCTCTGCCACCTGCTCCCCCGGTTCTACGAAACCAGCGGCGGCAGTATTACTATCGACGGGGTCGATATCCGGGATTTTACCCTGCTGTCCCTGCGCGGGAACATAGGCATAGTCCAGCAGGATGTCTTTCTCTTTGCCGGGACAATCAGGGAAAACATAGGCTACGGCAAAATAGACGCGGCGGACAGCGAAATTATCGAAGCCGCGAAACAGGCCGATATACACGAGGACATACTCAGGATGCCCGCGGGTTACGATACCCCGGTGGGCGAGCGCGGGATAAAACTTTCCGGCGGCCAGAAACAGCGGGTTTCCATTGCCCGCATATTCCTGAAAAACCCGCCCATCCTTATCCTGGACGAGGCTACAAGCGCCCTTGACACCGCCACCGAACAGAAGATACAGCGGGCCCTTGAAAAACTTTCGCAAGGGCGTACCACCCTTATCATCGCCCACCGCCTCTCTACCGTCAGAAACGCCGGAAATATTATCGTGCTGGGCGACAAGGGGATTTTGCAGCGGGGCAGGCACGAGGAACTGCTCGCGGAGGGGGGCCTTTACGCCGACCTTTACAAAGCCCAGTTTAAGCCCTATAAAGAATGAGTATAACTATCCGAGAGCCAAACAAATTTATGTTAAGGAGGAATATATGAAAACAGTACTCTGTTACGGCGATTCCAACACCTACGGGTACATCCCCGGCATTGACACCGGCCGCTACGACCACAAGACCCGGTGGACCATGGTACTGAAACGCCTGCTCAACGAAGGATGCCCCCCGGACGATCCCGCTTACTGGGTCGAGGAGGAGGGGCAGAACGGCAGGACTACTACGCGGGAGGATCCCGTAGAAGGGGACAAGAACGGGTTCCGCCAGCTTATCCCCATTCTGGAAAGCCACCACCCCATCGACATTGTAGTGATCATGCTGGGGACCAATGACCTGAAACCCCGGTTCAGCCCCACCGCGCCGGATATCGCCCTGGGGGTAAAGCGCCTTGTGGAGGCGGTCAGGCTGTCCGGGTTCGGGCCGGATAAATCCGCCCCTAAAATCCTGGTGATCTGCCCTCCCCCTATTATCGATAACCCTGAAAACCCTGTTTTCCGGCACATTATTGAAGGCGGCGAGGCTATTTCCAAAGAGCTGCCCGCATGGTTTGACAAGCTTGTCGCCCGGGAATGCGGGGTCCCGGTCCTCGACGCCGGGAAAATTATCGTAAGCAGCCAGGGTGACGGGATACACTTTGACGCCGGGGAGCACGCCAAGCTCGCCAAAGCCGTGGCGGAAGCGATAAAGAAGATGTAGCGCGTTTGGGGCTAAGTGCCGAGGAGTATTTCGTCGCTGGCAAGCTCTTTCTTTTTGATGTTCCTGAAACGCTGGACAATGTCGGCGGCGCTTAGTTTCGCCTTTTCCGCCTCGTCTATATCCAGGATGATTTCGCCGCCGTCCATCATAAGCAGGCGGCTGCCGAATTCAAGCGCCTGATTCATATTATGCGTTACCATCATAACGGTAAGGCAGTAGTCCCGCGCGAACTTGACGGTAAGGTCCATGATAAGTTCGGCGTTCCGGGGATCAAGCGCGGCGGTATGCTCGTCAAGCAGGAGGAGGCTCGGCCTGCTCATCACCGTCATAAGCAGGGTCAGGGCCTGCCTTTGCCCGCCCGAAAAAAGCTCGACATTGTCCTGGAGCCTGTTTTCAAGGCCCATGTCCAGGACCCGGAGCTGCTCGCGGAAATCTTCCCGCATACGCTTGTTCAGGCTGATCCTAAGCCCCCGGTAGCCCTTCCTGTGGCAGATCATCATGTTGTCTTCCAGGCTCATCCTTCCCGCTGTCCCCAGAAGCGGGTTCTGGAATATCCTGCCGATATAACGGAAACGCCTGTACTCGGCTTCCCGGGTAATTTCCCGTTCCCCGTTTGCCCTGTTCCGGGGGATGCCCCGCGCCGCGTCCGGATCGCCGCTCCCGGCCTCGTCCCGGATAAAGATGCGCCCGGACGTGACAGGGATAGTGCCGGAAATCGCGTTGTAGAGCGTCGACTTCCCCGCGCCGTTGGAGCCTATTATCGTGATAAAGTCGCCCTTGTTTACCTTAAGCGTAATATTGTTGAGCGCCCATGTTTCGTCGGCCGTGCCGGGGCTGAATACTTTTACCAGGTTTTCTATGCGAATCACAAATTGCCCCTTTTGACGGGTTTTTTCGCCAGCCCGGAACGGAAACCGTGCCTGCTCACCACGATACAGATAATGATGAGAAGCCCGGTGATCAGCTTAAGGTCGTTCGCGGTCATGTGGATATAATAGCCGTAAGTCCGCGCCAGATACATAAGCGCCCGGTAGAGAATGGAACCCAGCAGCACCCTCAGGGTAAGCGCGGAAATTCTATTGGACCGGATCAGGAACTCCCCGATCATAAGCGAGGCAAGCCCGGAAACTATCATCCCGGTCCCAAGGCCCACGTCGGCGAAACCCTGGTACATGGCGGCAAAGCCCCCGGAAACCGCCACCAGCCCGTTGGCCAGGGAAATGCCGCACATTTTAATCACGTCCGGGTTCATCCCCTGGGAGATGACAAGCTGGGGATTTGCCCCCAGGGCGCCCATGGAAAGGCCGAAGTCGGTGTGGAAAAATATGTCCAGCGCCGTTTTGATCAGGGCCACTACGATAACGCACAGTATTACTATCGCGGCCTGGGACGGCATAAAACCGCCGGCCCATTCGCCAATGGAAGTAAACAGGGTCCGGACCCTTAAAAGGGAAAGATTGGCCCTGCTCCCCATAACCCGCAGGTTTATCGAGTAGAGCATGGTCATGGTGAGTATCCCGGAAAGAAGGTCCGGAATTTTAAGCCGGGTATGGATGAGGGCGGTGACAAGGCCCGCCGCGGCCCCGCCCAAAAAGGCGAGGCAGAAGGCAAGGGCCGAGGGAAAACCTTTAAGCAGGCATACCGCCATAATGGCGGCGCCCAGCGGGAAAGAACCGTCTACAGTCATGTCCGCGAAGTTGAGTATCCGGAAAGTTATCAGGACCGCCAGAACCATAATACCGTAAATCAGCCCTTCCAGCAGAATCCCCTCGATCATATATATCCCCTCGTAGTTCATTCGAAAGTCTGGTTTAATGCCCCGCGGCTTGCCGCGCGGAGGCTCATTTCGTTGTCAGCTTCCCGTTTTCAAAAACATGGGTCGCCTGGGAAAGGTACCTCTCCGGTATGGCAATCCCGCATAGCCTGGCCGCGTCCAGATCGAAGAGCAGATCGGACTCCGAAGGATCGGTAAGGAATTTTACCGGGATGTCGGCCGGCTTCTTCCCCCCGAGGATATCGGCAATGATATGCCCTGTCGCCACGCCGGCCTTGTAGTAATTGAAACCGCTGGCTATCATGGCGCCGCCGCCCATTACGGAGGTTACGTCCCCCGAGAAGATCGGCTTTTTCGCGGAACTGAAAATCTGGATCAGGGCGGGAAGCGCCGAATACACCACATTGTCGGTGGTCAGGTAAATGCCGTCCACTCGGTTTACAATTGCCTCGGCGGCCTGGCGCAGCTCCGCAGAGCTGGTGATAGACTGGGTCACCAGGCCCAGGCTGGCCTTCCGGCAGCCCTCTTCCACCAGGGCCAGGGCGGAAATGGAATTGGCCTCGGAACTTGTATAAATATAGCCCAGGGTTTTAATCCCCGCGATCTCCTTGAACAGGGCGATATGATCGACCGTCGGGATCGCATCCGAAAGGCCGGTAACATTCCCCGATCCGTTGGCAAGGGACGGCACCAGGCTTGCCCCGACCGGGTCGGTCACCGCGGTGAACACAACAGGTATATCCTTGAAGGTGTTCGCCAGGGCCTGTGACACAGGGGTAGCGATACCGACGGCGACATCAACCCGGTCGCCTCTGAATTTGTTGGCGATCTGGGCGCTGGTGTTCGCGTCCGCGTTGGCGTTCTGCAGATCGATATCCGCGTCGACGCGCCGCTCTTTCAGCGCGTCCAGGATACCCTGCTCGCAGGCGTCCAGGGCGTCGTGGGTCACGAATTTGGCGATCCCGATGCGGGGCCTCCTTTCCCCCGCCGCCTGGCTGCCGCCGGCGGCGAACAGGGGCAGGGCCAGAAACGCCAGGGCCGCGGCAATGATCAGTTTCCTCATAATACTCCTCCTTAATATAACCGGCTTTGCCGGTTTTTTATGCTCAGGCCGGTCCCGGGACATGGTATCCCGGAACTGTCTTGCTTCTTAGAAACATACAAAATTTTGTAAAATTATGCAATAGGTACAGCCGAATAACGAGAAAAATGTAATAATATACAGGATTTTTTGCCGAGAGCGGGACTCGAACCCGCACCCCCTTGCGGGGAGGGGATTTTAAG
>JAIRYB010000174.1 GCA_031267955.1 Spirochaetaceae bacterium
TACATTATGGAGAACAACTATGATAGCAAGAAATCCCTGTATTGCGAACATAAAGGCGGGATACCTGTTCCCGGAAATCGCCAGGCGCAGGCGGGAATTCGCGGCGTCCCACCCGGACACGGCAAGCCCGGAGGGCCGCGTTATCAGCCTGGGCGTGGGGAATACCACGGAGCCCATACTTCCGCATATCTGCCGGGGGCTTGCCGAGGGGGCAGGGCGGCTTGGTACGGCGGAGGGCTATTCGGGTTATACCGACGAGGGTTTTGAGGAATTACGGAAGAAAATATCGGAAGTGTTTTACAATGGCGCTTTTGCCGCCGACGAAGTCTTTATCTCGGACGGGGCGAAGTGCGACATAGGGCGGCTGCAACTCCTCTTTGGGGCGGGGATCCCCGTGGCGGTCCAGGATCCTTCGTATCCGGTATACGTTGACGGTTCGGTGCTCGCCGGCGCGGCGGGAGGCTGGGAGGGGACGGGCTACCGGGGGATCAGCTATCTTCCCTGCACGGCGGAGAACGGCTATTTTCCCGATCTGGCGGCCCTGCCGGAAAACGCGCTTTTTTATTTCTGCTCGCCCAATAACCCCACGGGCGCCACGGCCAGCCGGGAACAGCTTGGGGCGCTGGTAAAGGCGGCGCGGGAAAGGGGGGCGCTTGTCATTTTCGACGCCGCGTACAGCGGGTATATCCGCGATCCGGCGCTTCCTAAATCGATCTTCGAAATTGACGGCGCCGGGGACTGCGCCATCGAGGTGAACTCCTTCTCCAAGCCCGCGGGTTTTACCGGCGTGCGGCTCGGCTGGACCATAGTCCCAAAAGAATTAAAATATTCGGGCGGCGAAAGCGTCAACGCCGACTGGGCGCGGGTTTCCGGCACTATCTTTAACGGCGCGTCCAACATTGCCCAGTGGGGGGCCATCGCGGCGCTTGATCCGGAAGGCGTCAGGGAGATGGGGGAACTCTGCGACTTTTACCTGGAAAACGCCGCGCTGATCCGCGCCGCGCTGCAAAAGCTCGGAATTCCCTGCGCGGGCGGCGACAATTCGCCCTATATCTGGGCGGGCTTTCCCGGCAGGGACAGCTGGGACGTGTTCGCCGAAATTCTGGAAAATTGCCGGGTAATCACCACGCCCGGCTCCGGGTTCGGCCCGGCAGGCCAGGGCTTTGTCCGTTTCTCCGCCTTCGGGCACAGGCCGGACGTGGAGGAAGCCTGCGCGCGGCTCGCTAAATTGGGGGGGTAAACGCGCCGGCTATCCGCCGCCCGAGCGCGCCCAGGCCCGCCCCTGTTTTGGCGGAAACGGCGATGCCGCCGGGGTACTGTGACATGGCTGCTTCCTGTTCTTCCGGGGAAAGGCGGTCGCTTTTGTTGAGCGCGGTGATCATGGGGATACTGCCGGCCCCCATCTCCCCCAGTACCGTCATGGTGGTTTCGTAATGGCGGCCGGCCTCGCGGTCGGAAGCGTCCAAAACATGGACCAGCAGATCGGCCCCGGACGCCTCTTCCAGGGTGGAACGGAAGGCGTCCACCAGGGCGTGGGGAAGCCGGCGGATAAAGCCCACCGTATCGGTGAGGATCAGGGGCCGTCCGTCCCCTGTTTCCAGGCGGCGGCTCGTGGGGTCCAGGGTGGCGAAAAGCTTGTCTTCCACAAAGGCGTCCGCGCCGGTCAGCGCGTTGAGCAGCGAGGATTTCCCCGCGTTGGTGTACCCGACCAGCGCGCAGACGGGGATCGCGGCCTTTTTCCGTTTCTGGCGCTGTACCGCCCGCTGCTTGCAGACCTCCGCCAGTTCCCGCTCCATCTGCCGGACGCGCGAAACTACATAGCGGCGGTCGGTTTCGAGCCGGGTTTCCCCCGCGCCCCTGGTGCCGTAGCGGCCGCCCCGCTGCCGGGAAAGGTCGATGTACTTGTGGGAAAGCCGGGGCAGGCTGTAGTTCAGTTCGGCCAGGACCGCCTGTAGCTCCGCCTCCCTGGTCTTCGCCCGGGACAGGAATATCTGGATGATAAGCTCCTGCCGGTCCACAACGGGGATCCCGGCCAGTTTTTCCCAGTTACGCTGCTGGGAAGGACTTATCTCCATATCGAAGACAATGCAGTCCGCGGTGAGTCCGGCGGCTTTGTCGGCCAGTTCCATGGCCTTGCCGCTGCCCAGCCCGTACCGGGGATGGCGTTCCCGGACCCGGACTATTTCCTGCCCGGCGATTTCCAGGCCCAGGGTGCCGGCCAGCGAAAGCAGCTCCCCGGTAAGGCGCGCGGATTCCTCCTGCGTTGTATTGTTATCCCGAATGCCCGCCAAAAACGCCCGTTTCGGCCTTTCGGCGGTTTCTACAAGCTCTTTCATAATACCCCGGTCATTCTAGCCCGGATACTGCCAGGGGGAAAAGGGGCCTGGGAGCCGGGGCCGGATAGTTGATATATCTCCAGGATGGGGGTAAGATTCCTTCAGAATGACCCTCTTGAAAAAAGCCGCCTTTAGCCTTGTTTTGGCGCTCCTTCTCTTTGCCGGTTTCGCGCTTGCGGCGTATACAGGGCTTTTCGGCCT
>JAIRYB010000245.1 GCA_031267955.1 Spirochaetaceae bacterium
TACTGTACAAGGAATTACGGGACATCCGCGAACCGCCTCCGTTTTTTGCCGTGTGCTTTTGCCCTGAAACCCCGGTAAAATGCGCTGAATTAAGAAATTCTGGCCAATTGCTGTAATAAACTGTACATAGCCGGGGAAATTTTGTCAAGTAATACGGCGCCAGAGTGTCGCAAGAGTAATGAAGAAAATTGACCACGAACTCTGACGAACGACACCGGACTTTAGTCCGAAACCCCGCGAACCTCCGCTTTGACATCCCTGATTTTGCCTGAATCTCCTTTTCTGTTTGGGTGAAAACAAGAGAGAAATACAGGAAAAAGGCAGAGAAATCAAAGCAAGAGTTTGTGTGGTTCGTGATGTTCATTAGGGTTCGTGGTTATTGAATCCTTTTCCCATGCGTTTATCGTGGATAAAGCCCGGCGGTACGGGATCGGTTTTTACTTGACTTTCGGCAGGGATGGGTTATACTGAGGCAATCTTCCTGTTATAAAAAAGAGGTATTTCATGCCGATTACCGAACAAGAACGCGCGGCGCTTGAGAATACGGCCCGCGAACTCCGCCTTACCATGGTGGACGTGGTCCTCTGGTCGGGGGGCGCCCATATAGGCGGGTCCCTGAGCATTGCCGACATACTCACCGTACTCTACTTTAAATACCTTAACGTGAAGCCGGCCGAACCCCAATGGCCCGGGAGGGATCGGTTTATCCTTTCCAAGGGCCACGCCGCCGCGGGTTTTATCCCGGCGCTGGCGAAAAAGGGCTATTTTCCGGAAGAAGAGCTTAAGTCGTTCAACCATTTCGGCTCCCCTTTCGCCATGCATCCGGACAGCAACAAGGTTATAGGCTGCGACGTTTCCGCCGGCAGCCTGGGCCACGGCCTCTCCATCGCTGTGGGCCTGGGGCTGGGCGCCAGGTACCTTAAACAGGACTGGAAAACAGTCTGCCTTTTGGGGGACGGCGAATGCTGCGAGGGCAGCGTCTGGGAAGCCGCCATGGCCCTGGCCCACTACAGGCTGGGGAACGTGATCACCATTGTTGACCGCAACCGGCTGATGATAGACGGCAAGACCGAGGATGTGATGAGGCTCGAACCCTTTGCGGCCAAATGGGAGGCTTTCGGGCTTGAGGTTGTCGAGGTAAACGGCCATGACTTTAAAGAGCTGGCCGCCGCCCTGGACAAAGGCTGGGCCGCCGGGGACAAGCCTGTGCTGATCCTGGCCAATACCGTTAAAGGCAAGGGCGTTGACTTTATGGAAAACAACGTTGTCTGGCATTACGGTTCCGCCGACTCGGAACTGGCTGCCAGGGCAAAGGCATCGATTATGCGGGGAGGCGAATAGTATGGCGCAGGTTACCACCGGAACTACCTGGAACTGTTATGATTCGGCCACCATGACCGCCCGGGAAATTTACGGGCGGACTCTGGCGGAGATGGGCAAAACCGACGACCGTATCGTGGGGCTTACCGCGGATCTGGCAAAGACCACCGCCATTGTCCATTTTGCCAACGCGTTCCCGGACCGTTTTTTCAACGCGGGCATCGCGGAACAGAACATGATGGGCATAGCCGCCGGGCTTGCCAAGGCGGGGCTCATCCCCTTCGCCTCAACCATGGCGGTTTTCGCGGCCCTGCGGGCCGGCGAGCAGGTCCGCACGGATATCGCCTACCAGAACCTGCCGGTCAAGATTATCGCCACCCACGCGGGGATATCCTTCGGCCACGCCGGCACGACCCATCACTGTACGGAAGATCTGGCGGTAATGCGTTCCATCGCCAATATGACGGTAATCGCCCCGGCGGACGGTATTGAAACTAGCCGGGCCGTGCGGGCCTGTATTGGCATACCGGGGCCGGTATACATACGCATAGGCCGGGGTTTCGAGCCGCCCTGTTATGAAAACGAGGATTATCCCTTCGAGATAGGCAAGGCGACGGTTATGCGGGACGGGACGGATATCGCCGTCATCTGCTGCGGCATCGCGGTGCTCCAGGCGGTACAGGCCGCCAAAACTCTGGAGGAACAGGACAAGCTTTCGGTGCGGGTCATTAACATGCACACCATCAAGCCTATAGACCGGGAGGCGGTCCTCAAGGCGGTGGCGGACACCAGGCGCATCCTTACCGTGGAGGAGCATAATGTCTCAGGCGGCCTGGGGGACGCCGTGGGGGGCGTTATCGCCGAATCCGGCAAGGGCTGCGCGTTCAGGAAGCACGGCCTCCAGGACGAATTTGCCGTCATAGGCTACGCGGAGGATCTCTACGCCCACTACGGCCTCGACAGCAACGGCATTGTGGACAAGATCAGGGAAATGATGGGCATGGAATTCGAGGCCGACGAAGACTGGAACGACGAATGAATTTCCCGGCCGCAAGGAGGCTGTAAGATGGCTGCGATTGCAACGGCAACCGACATAATGACCGCAAAGCTGTTTTTTAACGCGGCGTTTCCGGTAATGCGGGTGGTCCTGGAGGACGACCCGGCCATGAGGAGGCGTTTTGCCGGGGTAAAGGCCGTGGTACAGATAGGCGCCAAAAACCCCGGCGGGGAAGAAAATTTCCTGGCCTGCCGCCTGGTTTTTGACAACGGCGGATTTTCCGTGGCCCAGGGGCCGGCGGAGAATCCCGACATAGCCCTGACCTTTTCCACGGTGGCAAAGATGAATACCATGTTCCGGGGGGGCGCCGCGCTTCCCGCAATCAAGGGGTTTTCCAAAGCCGGGACACTGATCAAGGTTTTCTCCCTTCTTATGTCCCTGATGATCATGATGCCATCCAGCCGTCCAAAAGATCCGGGCAAACAAAAACTCAAGGTAAAGATGAGCCTTTACATGATCACCCGTGCGCTTTCCAGCTACAACAAGCTGGGGGACCCCGGTATGGCCGAATGGTGCCGCCGCCAGCCGGACCGAATCTACCAGTTCCTGGTTGACGGGGAAGGCGGGCCCGGCGCGGAACCCGCGGTAGCGGCGTATCTCCGGGTCAAGGCGGGAAAATCCAAATCCGGCCACGGGGTCTATACCCGGCGCAGCCCTTTCGTGCTTTTCCATTTTTTCTCCGTCGCCGGGGCCCTCAAGGTACTCCTGAAAGATGTTGGGTTTGTGGAGGGGGTGGAACAGGGCTGCGTGGAAATTGTGGGCTCACCTGAATACGCCATGTACCTTAACGACTATATGTCGATTCTACAGGGTATGCTGACCTGAGCGGGGCAACGGAATCTCCTGCCTTGAAACACAGGCCCGGGGCGTTGCGCCGCCTGACCCGGGATGTTGCGGAGTTTGGGCAGGGGCTTCCCCCATCTGAATACCGGTTTTAAAACCTCCTTTTCCCGTTGTTCCTGACAGAGAGAAAAGACATCTTAAAAAATTGAAGACAAACAGACAAACAGCTTATAAATCTAAAGATCAAAAAACAATTTACAGTATTCTTTATGTATTTATTCTCTTATCATCTAAAACTGCCCAATTATGATATAATACTTTAAAATATGTAGAAGAAAATGCATCAGCTTGCGGGCGGCTTTGCCATACAGCATTCCAAAACCGCCTCCATCGAATAAGGAGATCAAAAATGATTATCGGACTGGTAAAAGAAATTAAGACTCAGGAATCCCGGGTAGGCCTTACGCCGAACGGCGTCGCGGCTTATAAGGCCGCGGGACACCGGGTGCTTGTCGAGGCCCGCGCGGGGGAAGGATCGGGTTTTACCGACGACGAGTATCGGAACGCCGGAGGGGAGATTCTCGATTCGGCAAAGGCTGTCTGGGGTACTTCCCAAATGATAGTAAAGGTTAAGGAACCGATTGCTTCTGAGTACGCGTTCCTGCGGGAGGATATGATCCTCTATACCTATCTGCATCTGGCCGCGGACAAACCCCTTACGGACGCGCTTCTCGGGTCAAAGACCAAGGGCGTTGCCTATGAAACAATTACCGACGAATACAACGGGCTTCCCTGCCTGACCCCCATGAGCCAGATTGCCGGCAGAATGGCCGTTGCCCAGGGGGCGAAATATCTGGAAACGACTTACGGCGGCCGGGGTATGCTTCTGGCGGGCGTTCCGGGTGTGGAAAAAGGCAAAGTTGTTATTCTGGGAGGAGGGACTGTCGGGACCGAAGCCTGCAAGATCGCGGCAGGCCTGGGCGCCGATGTTGTTATCATGGACGTAAACCTGCGGCGGCTTGCTGTTCTTGACGATCTGTTCGGCAGCAGAATCCATACCCTGTACAGTACCCCGGAAAACGTCAGGGCTTCTATCGCAACGGCGGATGTGGTGGTCGGGGCGGTTTTGATTCCCGGGAAAAAAGCGCCGCGCATGGTAACAAAAGCCGATCTTTCATTGATGAAAAAAGGAAGCGTCCTGGTTGACGTGGCGGTGGATCAGGGGGGCTGTTTTGAAACCACAAAAGCGACTACCCATGAAAAGCCTGTTTTTATTGAAGACGGCATAGTGCATTACTGCGTAGCCAACATGCCCGGCGCCGTTGCGCGGACATCAACGCTGGCTTTGACCAACGCGACCCTTACGCCGGGGCTTAAAATAGCGGATAAAGGGCTTGAATGGGTGATTGCCAACGACCGGAATTTGACGAACGGCGTGAACACTTACAAAGGGCGTTGTACTTTTGCGGGTGTTGCCGAAGCTTTCGGTATTCCTTACGTTCCGGTAACGGAACTTATTTAACTATAATTACAGAGGAGTTGGATCATGGAAAATGTCAAAGTGATTATTTGGGGCCTGGGCTCCATGGGTTCCGGCATGGCGGAAATGCTGTTGGGGAAAAAAGGAGTTGACATTGCGGGCGTCGCCGGAAGGGAAAGCAAAGCGGGCAAGAGCATGTACGAATTCCTTTCGGTGGAACGGAGCGGCCGGCCCGACATAATCATCGGTTCCCCCGAAGAAGTGATCCGGGAAAAAGCCGCCGACGTGGTGCTGCTCTGTACGGATTCTTTTACCGTTAAGGCTTTTGACAAGATCAAATTCATCCTTGAAAAAAAGATAAACTGCGTTACTATTGCCGAGGAGATGGCCTATCCCCAGGCCCAGCATCCGGAGCTGGCAAAACAGATCGACGCGATTGCCAAGGCAAACGGCGTTTCCGTTGTCGGTACGGGCATAAACCCGGGCCTCATTATGGACCTTCTGGTGATCATCATGACCGGCTGCTGCGAGCGGGTGGACCATATTGTGTCCCGGCGGGTAAACAGCCTTTCCCCCTTCGGGCCGGCTGTTATGAGCGAGCAGGGTATCGGCATTACGCCGGAAGAATTCCGGGAAGGGGTCAGGACAGGGCGCCTTGCCGGCCATGTCGGTTTTAGCGAATCTATTTCCATGATCGCCGACGCGCTGGGCTGGAAGATCTCGGAAATCAAGCAAAGCATGGAACCCATCATTACCGACGCGGACCGCAAATCGCCGCACGGTTTTGCCAAGGCGGGGAACGCGGCCGGCTGTTCCATGAAGGGCTTCGGCTATGTTGGCGGGGAACTGAAAATAGAGATGGATCATCCCCAGCAGATCGAGCCTGAGCAGGCGGGCATCAAAACCGGCGACTACGTGATCATCAAGGGCAAGCCGGATATCAATATGGTGAATTCCCCGGAAGTCCCCGGCGGCATCGGCACCATCGCCATGGCGGTCAACATGATTCCCCATGTCATCAATGCCCGGCCCGGCCTGCATTCCATGATTACCCTGCCCGTACCCCGGGCCATTATGGGGGATATGCGGGACATGGTCAGCGAAGAAGCGCGGGTAGTCTCATGAAACTTC
>JAIRYB010000080.1 GCA_031267955.1 Spirochaetaceae bacterium
GAGGGTAATACGGAGACGCTTACCCCCACGGTTTCGCCGGATGACGCCACGAACAAGACGGTAACCTGGTCAACCAGTGAACCAAGCGTGGCGACCGTGAACGCCAGCGGCGAGGTAACCGCTATAGGGAAGGGGTCGGCGACTATTACCGCGGAGACCCAGGACGGCAATTACACGGATACTTGTGACGTTACGGTAACTGTTGCCGTCACCGGCATATCGCTCAATAAAACGAGCCTTGCCCTTACGGTGGCTGCTAACCAGACGCTTACCGCCACGGTTAATCCGGCTGATGCCACGAACAAGACGGTAACCTGGACAACCAATAACTCAAGCGTGGCGACCGTGGACGCCGGCGGCAAGGTAACCGCTGTAGGGGCGGGGTCGGCGACTATTACCGCGGAGACCCAGGACGGCAATTACATGGATACTTGTGACATTACGGTAACTGTTGCCGCTGAAAGCATATCGCTCAATAAAACCTCCCTAAGCCTTGCGAAGGGTAAAGCGGAAACGCTTATCGCCACGGTTTTACCGTCTGACGCCACGAACAAGACGGTAACCTGGTCAACCAATAAGTCAAGCGTGGCGACCGTGACCTCCGCCGGCAAGGTAACCGCTGTAGAGGCGGGGTCGGCGACTATTACCGCGAAGACTAATAACGGCAAATCGATGCAGTGTTACGTTACCGTGACCATACCTGTTACCAAAGTAACGGTCAGTCCGTCAGATTACCATTTCGATTTGATTAATGGTAATGGCAGTTGGACAGTTACATTTTTCGAGACTATTGAACCATCTGATGCTACTAGTAAAAGTATAACGTGGACAATCAGCACCTCGGTGACCAGTATAGCGTCAATAAGCGGTTCCGGTATCGTAAAAATTCCTTCGGGCCAAACGACGTCAAGGAAACTAACTGTAACCGCGACGGCTACCAACGGCGTAAAGGGAACGGTTTACCTTTATCTTGACGCGAATTAGTGTCTGCCTATATGTGGACACATTACGGTAACGCGGGGGCGCCTGGCGCCGTTTAAGGGGGAGGAATAGGGGATTTTTAACCGCGAAGCCGAGGAAAGGAAGAAAGAAAGGCGGCCCGCTTTTGCATCCTTCTTCGACTTTGCGGTAAATTTTTTCTTCGGCGAACGCAAGGGCGCCGGCCGCTGTTTTCCGGCCCGCCCCTTTACCGGGCGGCAAGCGGCGGCCCCGGTTACCACCCGGTAAACGGACACGGGCGGTTTCCGCCGCGCGGCCGGACAGCCGCGATTTAATAACAACCCAATATTTTTTCATATACACGGTTGGCAAAGGAGATTTGGTAATATGCGATCCAGACCAGGGGCTTCTATCCTCCGCATCATGGCTAAGACCGGATTCCCCCGGAGAGGCGGCAAATTGCCCGCCGCCCTTTTCCGGGGCCGCCTGGCCGTGCTCCTTGCCGCCGCCTTCCTGGCGCTGCCGGCGGGTGTTGCCGGCGCGCAGTCCCGCGGCGGGTTCGCCATCTACGTGGGCCCCGTCATCGGCGGGTCGCCGGAAGACCGGGAATTCTTTATCCAGAACATGCAAATGGAACTGCGGGGCGCCCACTACCGGGTGTCCGAAACCGAGGAAGGGGCGGACTATTTCTTTTCCCTGATTCTCGAAGAGGACGAGAACGACCCCTCGGCGCCCGGATATATTCTCACCCTTGTTCTGATAGACCACGCGGACAACAACGAAATAATCCGGTTCAGTTGGGCATACGGGTTCCGGGAGGAGATGTACGACTGGAACCTCTACCTTGTCTACCAGGCCCTGGCAAACCTCCCTATAGAAGACAACACCGCAGCCGCCGGCGCCGTCAGGGAGATCCCGCCCGGGGAGAACGGAGGTCCGCCTCCTCGGGAAAAGCGGCTGTACCTGGGCCTGCGGCCCGGGTTTCTGATGAACTTTTTCTCGGGCCGGAAGACGGCGGAATACGAGGCGGGGCAAAGCCAGGCTTTCGGCTTTGAGGGGGCCCTGGTAGCGGACCTGCGGCTGTTCTTCTTTTTCAGCCTCCAGGCGGAGGCGGTTTTCACCGTTGATACCTTCAGCGTGGGGAAACAGACGGCGCGGGACGCCGAGTACGTGTATTCCAACGACAGTTTCACGACCTTTTCCCTGGTTTTCCCCCTGCTGGTAAAACTGTCTCTGCGGGTTGAGAACTCCGTTCTGTCCTTCTACGGGGGCGCCTACTACGTCCTGTTTCTGAAGACGGAGAGGGACGGGGGTCCGGGGGACATAACGATGACGCCGCCCCTGGGGCTCACGCTGGGCGCGGACCTAAGCTTCCGCGCCGGGTCGGGGGAATTTTTCATGGACCTGCGATATAGCGCGGACCTTGGGGCGACGAGGATGGGGAACACGGGAGAGGTGTCATATACCCGGCAGCGGGGGGGCGTGTCTGTGGGATACAAGATCGGTTTTTGGGACATAAAGAAAAGAGAAAAAAGGATTGCGGAAGACAAGGCCGCGGAAAACAGGACTGAGGGAGACGGGAATTAAATTTTTTACTTTTTGTGATTTTACAAATATACATCAAAAGGAGACGGGTATATGCCAGCAATCCCCCTGATAAAATCGGCTGTGGAATTCTACCGCAACTACAGCGACGTTTCCGGCCTGGCCCATAAAATCGATGAGCCGATTTTTATTATCGCAAAAGGCCGGGTCGATTTGGTAGTGATGAGTATGGAGAACTATGAAAAGGATAAATTCGAGTCCGGGCTGTACTGCGAGCTTAAAGAGGCGGAAACGCAGGCGGGAACCACGGCAAGGCGGCACAGCCATGTCGAAGTTATGGCCCGGCTCCGGCAGATAACCGGAAAACCGGCCGGGGCCGGGCCTTCCGGCGGAGCGCCGCCTGAGGGGGAGCGGTCCCATGGACTATGAGGCATTTTACCTCCCCCTCGCCCTTGCCGATCTGGAAGAGATTTACCGCTCTACCGCCGGCGCCCTGCAAACACCGGATGCCGCCGGGGATCTGGCTGCCATGCTGGACAACGCGGTAGGGGCCATTCTGAAATCCCCCTACGCCTGCCCGCATTACCATGCCAAAAGACCCTTAAAGGCGGAATACCGGGAACTGCGGGCGGGCGGTGTCGTTATATATTATGTGGTTAAGGGGGATACGGTGGAAATCCACCGGATTATCCACCCGTCAAAGCCTTAATCCCGGGATATGCAGGGCAGCGAGAGCAGGAGGTCTTATGTCCGGTTTTAATTATACCGTCACTTTGGTCGTGTACACAATCTCTTTCGGGGTATTGTCGGCCGACCTGGTTATTACGGTTTTCAGGCATAAGGTGAAGCATGTGCGCTTTTTCAACCTGCTTATGCTCGCCTCCGGTACCTACGCTCTGGGCTTTCTGCTCCAGCATCTGTCGACCGACTATGCCGGGCTTTTGCAGGGGGCGCGCGTGCAGTATCTGGGCGCCGTGTTTGTCTCCCCGATGCTGCTGCTTTTTATTATAGACTTTTGCGGCATAAAGCAACGCGCCTGGCTTATCGTTTCCACTCTGATTATACCGGCTGTTACGCTAATCTTGGTATTCACGTACCCTTTTAACGGCATTTATTTTGGGGAGTCCTCATTCACGGCGGAACCGGTGCCCCTTTTGGTGTTCCGGGGATCCGTTTTCCGCACGGTCTATTTCGTCTATTCGTATGCCGTAATGCTTGCCGCTTTTCTGATCTGTTCGATACGCCGTTCAAAGCGGGACACGTTGTTCAGAAAACATTCGCTGTACATCTTGGCCGCGATGGCAATACCCCTGCTGGGGAACCTGCTGACCGCTTTTCTGAAGCTGTTTCCGGTTGATCTCACATCCGTTTTTGCGTCCATTATGGGGACAATTATCGCGTATACGCTGCTTTTTACGGAAGCGTTCCAGCTCGCCCCGCTGGCGCGGGAAGAGATTGTGGAGAATATGAAGGACGGCTTTATTCTGATCGACCAAAAGAACAGGTTCGTAGACGCCAACCGCACCGCGAAGCGGCTGTTCCCGGCGCTCGAACAGGCGACGGTCGGCCTTCCGGCGGCGGATATAGCGATGACCCTGTGGGAGGCGGACGGCCGTCTGACAGAGGAGTTCTCTGTGAAAGCGGAGTCTGCTACAAAGCACTACCGCGTTTCCGCGGATACGGTTATATACGAAGGCCACGCAATCTGCACCTGCGTTACCATCTACGACAACACGTCCGTCCGGGAACTGATAGACGAAATAACGCGGATGGCGGAACACGACGCGCTGACAAACCTGCTGAACCGGCGCTCCTTTTGCCGCGACGCGGAGAGAAAATGCGATGAGCTTCTCCGCTACGGCGGCAAGGCGTTTTTTATGATGTTCGACGTTGATTTTTTCAAGAAGATCAACGACACCTACGGGCATCTTGCGGGCGACAATGTTCTGCGCGCCGTTTCAGGAACGCTGCTGCAGTGTTTCCGCAAGACCGATATGGTCGGGCGTTACGGCGGCGAGGAGTTCTGCGCGTTTCTGTTCATGTTGGACGAAGAGAAGGCCGCCGAAATCGCGGAGGAATGCAGGCGGCACATTGAGGCTTTGACAATTTCGTTTGAGGATAAAACCATACGCGTAACGATAAGCATCGGCATGGCGGAATTTCCGTCCGCCGGAGAACAGACGCTGACAGAGCTGATTTCGCGCGCGGACGCGGCGCTGTACGAGGCGAAGTTAGGCGGCCGCAACCGCGTTGTATCGGCTCAGGCGCGCTGCGGGAGCGGCAGAGTAAACATCGCTAACAGTTGAAGGGGGATTGGCACATGGAAAACACGCGGACACGGCAGCTAACACGGGGTATGACTTTCGGAGATATTTTGGCGGCCCTGCTGGCCACGAGCGACTATGCGAAGGAAACTGTCGGAAAAATCCGGGAGACGGTCCGGAGGATGCAGGAACTTATCGACGGTTTGGAGAAGAAAGCCGGCAAAACAGGCAGAAAAATCGACGATATGTTTATTCCCCGCCTGGAGCGGCGATTCGGCGCTATGGGTTTTGTGTTCGACCGTTCGGCGGAAAGGGCGCTTTTCGGAAACCGGGAATACCCGAACTGCTATGCGGAAATAGACGTATTCCTGGAAGACCGCGGCAGGGCGGTGGCGGTGGCGGTGGAGACGCAGCCGTATACCGATGACGCCGGGAAGCGAGGGGAAATTACGGCGAACCTGCCGGACCTTACCGAGGCGAATATCGATGACATCATGGAACATATTGAACGGATGAAAAGGCTGCGCCGGCACTTCGACCTGACCGGCGACCACAGGAGGCTTTACGGGGCGGTGGCGGCGGCGGTCTTCCCGGCAGACATTTTGGACTTTGCCATGAAACAAGGGTTCTATGCCATCGTATACGTGGAAGAACATATCGAGGTGAGGGAACCGGAAGGCGGGGCGAAGGCGTGGTAAGGGAGCGGTTAGCGGTAGAGAGCGGAAAACAGCATATTAAATACCTGACAAGGAGAAAAACATAATGGAACGGAAATACGAGTTTGTCTGGAAAGACACGGTAGGGGCGGACTTGTCGTTATCGCGGCCCACCCTGGGGCCTCCTATGCGGGTGGAATCCGCCGGCGCGCGGACCTGCCGTTTCGAAGCGAGGGTATCCTAAATGGGCGGCCGGGTGATGAAAAAGCGGGGCGGGAAAAAAAACGTCCCGGCGGGGAATGCCGCTCCGCTGAAAAGCCGCGTCCCGGCGTGGGAAGGCGACCCGCTGATCCTTCTGGCGGAGAGCCGCGCCCTGGACCATGTATGGGCATTGTTGCACGACGCCACGGTCCCGGAAATTCCCGAGGGACTGGAAGGCATCCTCCCGCTCCAAAGCATACACCGGGAGCTGTGCGAGATCCGGGAGACGATGAAACGGTACACGGTCTGGGATATCGAAATATCGCTGGAATCGCGGGGCATACTGCCCGGCTACCTGAAGGCCCTGC
This sequence comes from Spirochaetaceae bacterium, assembly GCA_031267955.1. Lineage (GTDB taxonomy): Bacteria > Spirochaetota > Spirochaetia > Treponematales > Breznakiellaceae > JAIRRR01. The sequence goes on from JAIRYB010000080.1 coordinate 5,974, forward strand.
GGTCCAACCTGCGGCACCTGATCTGGCGGATGCAGATGGTAACGGAGGGGGATGCGACCCCGCAGGAAAATTCCATAGGGAAATTTTCGGGTGTTTTCGACGGGTTGATACGGCGCATGGAGGGCTTGCGGGAGAAGGAGGCGGAACTGTGCGCCCTGAGAGGGGAGAATGCCGACGGGAAACGAACCGGCGCAAGCCCGCCGCAGATGTGCCGCCCGGGGGACGCTCCCTACCGTGCGGGCGGCCGCGGCGGCCTTGCCGGAGCGCTTGACCGCGAAGCGTTTATTTTCCGGGCCTTTGACGATCTTTACGCGGCCTTCGCGCAGGGCAAGTGGTGCTGCCTGGCGGTTGTGGA
>JAIRYB010000122.1 GCA_031267955.1 Spirochaetaceae bacterium
AGAAATAGTGCTTGTTGATAGTGCCAAGAAATATGCACTTAAGGTACAAACAACAGGTAAAAATTATACTGAAACCAAAATTATTGCAGATAAACTAAAGGAAGAATATTCATAACCTATAAGGAATCACAATACCCGAAAACACGAGTCTACAGGAGGATTGAAAATGTCAGGTCTAGAGACGCTGTGGATCATCGTGTTATCCCACAGATCAATCTGCTGCCTTTTAAAGTTTAACATTTTTTATTTCATACTTTTGGGAATAACGTAAAGGTGCCAGGCACCGTTACAGATAAATTTTTATCGGGGAAAAAAGTGCCTGGCACCGTTAGGGGCTAAAAGCCCGGCGGATTGGCTGCTAGAAAATCCCCAGCTCGTTGAGGCGGGTCAGTTCCAGGCGTATGGGCAGGTTTTCGCCGTCAAGGGAAAGGCCCTGTTCCAGGGCGGCGCGGGCCTCCCGGTCCCGGCCAAGGGCCCGCAGGCAGCCGGCGGCGCGGTACCAGATACGGGCCGCGTCAACGCCGCCCGCCCGGGAAGCGGCGGTTTTGTAGTAGCCCAGGGCTTCGTCAAAAGAACGGGCGGCCTCCCTGATCCGGCCAAGATTGGCGGGTACGGGCCAGAAATTGCCGCCGGCCCTGTCCCGGACGGCAACGGCCGGATCCCCGGCGTCCGCCCGCGTTCCGTCCCTGTCGTAAGCTTCCTCTATGGCAAGAAGCAGCGCCTCGGCTTCGGCAAAGTTGTTTTCCCGGAGCAGGGCCAGGGCGCGGTGAAAGTCCAGCCAGAGGCCGCCTATGCCGTTCCTCTCGGCGGAACGGATAAGCCGGGCGCTTTCCCCGTACTGTTTCTGAAAGTCAAAGTAATAGCAGCCCCAGCGGTAGAGAATGGCGGCTCCCGGGCGGCCTACGGGCGTATGTCCTGCCTGGGCATGGTGGCGGTTGAGCAGGAGCCAGGTTTCGGGGATCATTTTTTCCACCGGCCATTCTTCCCTGCGGCGCCTCAGCAATTCCAGATCGACAAGGGGTTCGGTCCGATTAGCGCCGCTGTTGGCAAGCAGGGCCAGGGCCTGATCCAAAGGGAGGAGCCTGCTGTAAAGGACAAGGGAGCAGAGATGCCCGGGGTCAATGGAAAGCGCCCGCAGGATAAGGTTGAGTTTTTCCCCCGGCGCTTCCGAGGCGGCGGCCAGGTTGTAGAGGCTGCGGGCCAGGAGCGCGGGCGGGGTGACGACAAAGCCGTTTTCATCCGGGGACGAGAGGACTATCCACAGGCTTTTGGCGTGTTCCCGGTCCCCGGCCAGGGCCAGGGCGTCCGCGGCGCGGCCCATATTCTCCTCGCCGCCGAGCCGCGCGTAGATTTCCGCGGCCCGCCTTAAGTCGCCGAAATCGTAGTAGTACTCAGCGGCAAAATTCAGGGCCTTTCCGGAAACGCCGTCCGGGCCGGATACAGGCCCGGACAGGGACGGAATCAGCTGCCCCGCGCCCCGGACATCGCCCGCCAGGACGCGGACAATCGCCGCGTTAATGACAAAGCCGGGCCCGGCCGATGCCGGACCGGCCTGGCCGGCGGCGGAGAGGAAGAAGTCCCCGCTCCGTTCCAGCGCGGCGGCTTTTTCCGGCGTTTCAAACGCGCCGGCAAGGGAAGCCGCTCCAAACGCCAGGGGGAGCAGGGCCTTTTCGGTAATGCCCGAGGCGTACCCAAGCGCCTTTTCAGGGAAGCCGCAGCGGGCGGCGGCTTCGGACGCTACCGCGAGTACCGCCTCATCGCCGGGGAACCTGTCCGCCGCCCGTTCCGCCGCCGCGAGGCATTCTTCCCAGCCCCCGGAAAAACCGCCGAGGGCCAGAAACCGGCGGCGTTTCAGCAAGGAAAGGCGTGACTCGGTCCCCAGGGCCTCTTTTTCCAGGGCGTCAAGGCGGCGGCTTAGATCCGCAAAGGGGGGATAGGCGGCGGCAAAATCATCGTAATCGCGCAGTTTCTGATGGAAATTTTCCCTGAAAGCCGGCTCCCCGCCGCGCCCCGGGAAAAAAGATCCGCCCGAACGGACAAATACATAAACCGTCAGCGCGGCGGACAGCAGGGCCAGCGCGGCGCCGGCTATGCAAACCCGGAAGAGCAGGCGTCGGCGGATCATTCGGGCGCTTGGAAACGGAGCGCGGGGCTTTCGGGCGTATCAGACGGGGTCCGGATATTTACCGGTACCTGCGTATCCGGCGGGATTTGGGCGTCAGCCAGGGTCCGGCGTATACTGTCGAGAACGCCGTTGACAAAACGGAAAGAGTCCCCGGTGCCGAATTCCTTGGAAATGCCTATGGCCTCGTCAATAACAATGGAAGGGGGGATCTCGGCCTGGAACATCAGGGTATAGGTACTCATGCGGAGCAGCGCCAGGTCCACGCGGTTCAGCCGGGAAAAATCCCAGTTTTCAAGGTGGGCGCGTATCATCTCGTCCACAGCGTCGATATTCTGGGAGGTACCGGTTACCAGGAGGCGGGAAAAAGCGGCGGTCGCTTCGTCCAGGTTTTCCTGCTTATCCGCCTCCAGCCAGGAAAAGCTGAGCAGGTCTTCGGGGACAGGGGCGGCTGTTCCGGCCCTCCTGCCCAGGGCCTCCCAGGAATAGAGGGCCTGGAAAGCAAGGATACGGCCCTTTCTCCGGGATGACATGATTACCAGTTAAGATTGGCTTCAAAAACCTGGAAAGGGTTCCCCGTGCGCAGTTCGGTTACCAGTTCCTGCTGTGCCCTGGCCAGGACTTCCTGCTGCCGCTGCTGGGAAAGATAGTCTTCGATATATCTTTTGACGGTTACCCTGGTACCCGGCTGGGCCATATCGTCCAGGCCCAGGGGCTTCATTTCAAGGGTTTCGGTTATTTTGAGGATATTGTAACCCTGGGGGCTTTCCACAAGCGAAGACACTTCCCCCTGCTTCAGGTTGAACGCCGCCCTCAAGAGATCCTGGCCTACGCGCTGCTGGGCCTGGTCGTTCCTGGGCAAATACCCGGCGTCCCCCCCCTGATAGCCTGAATCCGGGGCCTGGGCTTTGAGTACCGCCTCGTCGAACCTGGAGGCGCTGGAACCGATTTCCCGGATCAGCTGGTCGGCCAGGGCCCTTGCCTTGGTCCGGTCCTGCCCGTAAGGCACCAGGATCATGGAAAGCCGTACCGTATCGGGCCGGACAAACTGGGTTTTATTGTTGTTGAAAAAATCGACAATTTCCGCTTCGGTGGGGGCCTTTACGCTTTGCAGGATATCCTGCTTCTTGGATACCAGGTACCTCTGGATAATGCCCTGCCGCCGTATCTGATCCCGGAGCGCATTCAGTTCAAGCCCGGTCTCGTCGGCTATCGCCCTGGTGAATTCCGCGTCCGTAGGGGCGCGGCCCAGCGACTGCCTCAGCTGGTCCCTGAGCTGCTGGATCTGCTGGTTTACCTCGTTATCGGTTACGGTGATCTTGTCCCGTTCCGCGGCCTGGATAGCCAGGCGCTCGTTGATCATTACATCCAGGATCTGCCGCCGCTCCGCAGGGCTGAATTTCCGGCGGGCCTGCGTTTCCATGCGCTCAACCTCGGTCCGCAGCTGCTTGACCGTGATCGGCTCGGTTTTGGTCAGGCGGACAATAGCCGCCGGCTGGAGGTCAGTCTGCGCCGGAACAGCCGCTACAAGGGCAAGCCCGAATAAAACAAAGGGTAAAAAACGTTTCATATCTATTCAATCCCCTACCACAATTATACGACATTCCGGCCTCTTGAAAAATCCGGTATCTTGAAAGCGTCCTATAAAAAACCGCCGAAGAGGCGATTCAGTTACGTGAATTATTCCAGGACCGCCCGTATCCGGCGCACCCCGGCGGAAGAACTCTGCTCCTTCTGTATCCTGAAGGTACCCATACCCCCTGTGCGCTCCACATGGGGGCCGCCGCACACTTCCCGGGAAAAATCCCCGATGCTGTAGACCTTTACCTGGGACTCGTACTTTTCGCCGAACAGGGCGGTGGCCCCGCCGGCCTTCGCCTGGTCCAGATCCATCACTTCCATAGACACCGGCAGATCCCGCTTTATCTGCTCGTTCACGATAATCTCCACTTTCCGCAGTTCCCCGTCCGTCATGGGGGCGCTGTGGGAAAAGTCGAAGCGCATACGTTCCGCGGTGATGTTGGACCCTTTCTGGGCAACGTGATCCCCCAGGACAATTTTAAGGGCCTTGTGGAGCAGATGGGTGGCGGTATGGTACCTGGTGGCCATTTCGCCCTGATCCCCAAGCCCGCCCTTGAAGGTCCCGGCGCTCTGGGTCCGGGAAAGTTCCTGGTGCTTTTTAAAAGCCCCGTCGAATTCCTCCCGGTTCACCTGCATCCCGTTTTCCGCGGCTAGTTCTTCGGTAAGCTCGATGGGAAAGCCGTAGGTGTCGTACAGCTTGAAGGCCAGGCGGCCGGACATGATCTTCCGGGGGTCCTTGAGGAGGTTCGGGAGCAGCTTCTCAAACTCCCTTTCGCCTTTCAGGAGGGTCTCAAGGAATTTGTCCTCTTCTTTTGTCAGTTCTTCCATGATAAAAGAACGGTTTTCTTCCAGCTCCGGGTAAGGGCCGCCGAATTCCTTTACCACTATCTCCGCAATGGGCGGCAGAACCTGCCCCTGAATGCCGAGTTTGCGGCCGTGCCGCACCGCCCGCCTGATAAGCCGGCGCAATACATACCCGGCCCCCACATTGGACGGGCTTACCGCTTTCGGATCGCCCAGGATAAAGGCTGCGGAACGCACATGATCGCAGATGATACGCGCCGAACGGTCCTTGCCGGCATCGGAACCGTAACTGTAGGCGGCGGCCTTTTCTACCGCCCCCCGTATCCCGGCGAAAATTCCCGTATCGTAGACCGATGTCAGCCCGTTCAGGATGGTCACGGTCCGCTCTATCCCCATGCCGGTATCGACGCATTTACGGGCAAGCGGCTCGTATACCCTCCCGGCGTTTTTGTTGTACTGCATGAAAACATCGTTCCAGATTTCAAGCCACTTCCCGCAGGAACAACCGGGGCCGCAGTCAGGCCCGCAAGGCTCTTTTCCAAAATCGTAGAACATCTCCGTATCCGGGCCGCAGGGCCCGGTACTGCCCGCGGGGCCCCACCAGTTGTCTTCCTTGGGCCGGAAGCTGATCCGCTCCGGGGGGAAACCCAGGCCCCTCCAGATTTCCGCGGATTCGTCGTCCCTGGGCGCGTTTTCGTCCCCGGCAAAAACCGTCACGCCGAGCTTTTCCGCCGGAATCCCCAGCCACTCGTCCGAGGTGAGAAATTCATAACTCATCTTAATGGCCCCTTCCTTGAAGTAATCCCCCAGGGACCAGTTCCCCAGCATTTCAAAAAAGGTCAGGTGGCTGGGGTCCCCTACCGATTCGATATCTCCGGTACGTATGCACTTCTGGTAATCCACAAGCCGTTTCCCGGCCGGGTGGTCCTGGCCCAGAAGATAGGGGACCAGGGGGTGCATACCCGCCGTGGTGAAAAGCACGGTGGGATCGTTCTCCGGGATTAAGGACCTGCCCTGAATCTGGGCGTGGCCCTTGAGCTTGAAGAATTCTACAAATTTAGAACGAAGTTCATCGGCGGTCATGAGAATAATGTACCTAAGCTGAACGCCCCGGTCAAGCACCGGACGGCTTTCTGGGGCAGCCCGGCTTTAACAGCCGGGCGATCAGTTAATAATCCGTGTTACCAGTTTCCGCCGCCGCCGTTCCCGTAACGATCACGGCGGGGTTTATCCATAGCTTCGTTGACACGGAGCTGGCGGCCGTCAAAGTCGCGGCCGTTAACGCCCGCGATAGCAGCGCCGGCTTCTTCGTCAGAACCCATTTCGATAAATCCGAATCCTTTGGATTCGCCGGTTTCGCGGTTAAAAATGATCTTGGCCGAAGCGACGCTGCCAAATTCGGAAAATAGATTCCTCAGTCCGTCCTCGGTGGTGTTGTAGGAGAGGTTGCCGACATACAATTTCTTAGCCATTGAGAAAATTCCTTCTCCCGGAATCGGGCAGTTACGCCCAGGGCGTCCGGGTCGCCATATATTCACGCCCGTATAAACAGGCGGCGCCTACCCCCGCGTGGAATTCCCAAAGAGAATCCCGCCGCAAGAGAGTTAGGATGCGACGATCAAGCCCCGCGCCGTTGCGGGGCGCGGCGTTACAAGCCGCAAAAATACTATTCTGGATTGAGAATCTAAACGGGGTAAGCTGAAATGAAGTGGCAAATCTCTGAAAACCGGAAATAAAGCCTGCCTGTGCGGGGCCGGGCCAACCGATTCTAAAAAAACCCCTGCGGGGCACAAGTACCGTAAAAAACTCAAAAAATCATCCTGTCAAAGAAACAATACTCTTATTCTCGTTATTTCGTCAAGCCCTATTTGCAAAAAATTTGAAAAAAATACTTTTTTTGGAATTTTTGTAGAAAAATGCAAAAAACGCCCGAAACCAGCCTCTGCGGAGCAGGGCGCGAACCAGAGCTTCGCCGGGCACAAAGTGAGGAGGACAGGCGCAACAGGCTGCTAAGCGCGCTGGGATACCAGGATTATCAGGGACAGGAAAAAGAGCAGCGATACCGCGATGCCCAGAACCACCATGGAAGAGGCAAAACTCAGGGCAAGGGCCATCCATATACCCAGGGTTTCAATCAGGGAGCGGTATACGGAAATACAGGCGAGAAAAACCACCGGCATAACTGCCAGCATGGGTACCGCCAGATAGCGGGGCTGCTTTTGGGGGCGGAAACGCCAGGCTACAACCAGGGCCAGGATGAGCAGGGGGAGGAAGAATACCGGCTCGGCGATACGGTTGATCGCCTGGGCGCGGAACGCCTCGCGGATATAGCCGTAAGGGGCCAGGTTCTGTTCGGCGGCAAAGAGGGAGGGGATTTGAAAATGTTCCAGGCCCCGCCTTACCCGCGTGATAAGCAGGAAATTTTCATAGGACAGATCCAAAGGAAGCTCCGCCCCGCCCAGCTCCACCTGCTCCGGCTCGGTCCAGACCGGCCCCCAGCGCAGATCCGGGTTCCGGCGGTCCAGGGATTGGAGCAGTACCACCACCTGGGGCCTGCCGTTTATTGTTTTGGGCAGGAATTTCGCGTAGGGCGCTTCCATCCGGCCGGCAAGCGAACCGGCGCTGTTAACCGCGGCCAGTTCAATGTCAAAACCGTAGGAGTAGTCCGGAAAAGTGGAAAGAGCGTTTACCCGCAGCACCAGACGGCCGTCGGCCTCGCCCGCGCCGTTATACCGGGGCAGCGAGAATACCGCCTCGGTCAGGACATCGCCCAGGGTAAGCTCAAGCTCGTCCGCAAAAAAGGCTATTTGCAGGGTTTCGCTCTCGCAGCGCCGCAGAAAATCAGCCGCGTCCGGATCGTCCGGGCTCAGGCCGGCCAGTTCCTTAAAAATATAATAGCCCTTGATCCAGTCCTGCCCCACCATAGCCTCGTAGCCCGATCGTTTAAGCTGGTAGAGCCGGTGCAGTTCCCTTTCCCTGCTGTTGGGCGCAAGGGATTCAATCGCGTTCCAGGCCCGCCCCGCCAGGCGCGCCGATTCGCCCGCTTCGACAGAGCCGGGCCTGGCAAGGCGCCCCGCCAGGGTGGCAAGCCAATGGGCGTCGTAGTACCGTTCCTCCCTGAAAGCCGTCTCAGCGAATTGCAGCGCCTCTACCGCGTCTACCGGCGTCCGCTCCTTCGGGTCCGGGCCGGGGGGGCGTTCGGCGGGGTCGGCGCGATCCCGCAAATACTGGGAACGGTAAAATTCGGCGTCGATTTCATTTTTCAGCCCGCTTACATCCGGATTGCCCGGCCATATCTGCTCGCAGATCGTCGCGAACCGGGAAGCCTCGGTCCAGTCCCCTGTACCGGCATAACTTATAGCCTTGTCCCGGGCATCCCGGTACAATTCACCGCGGAAAATCATGGCTTCCCGGGAGTCCCCGGCAAGGGGCCGGGCCAGGAAAAAAAGCGCCCCGTACAGTATTGCCGCTATTATGGCGGTAAGGATGTGCAGCCTGAGTCTGTGCAAAAAGTCCGCGTTAAAGCGCCTTTCCCCCTCCGGCTCCCCTATCCTCCGGCTAAAGGGAATCATCAGGGCGGACATGGCCAGGGCCGGAAAGAAATCGACAAATTCCAGTATCCACTGGGCAAAACGCCACCCGGAAGAGTACAGGGCAAGGGGCGGCCGCGAAGCCGGGAACAGATACCTGAAGCCGAATGTCGCCAGGGCGCAGATTATCAGATATTCGAAGAATATTGCCGGCGGCGATACAAAGACCCGCTTGTCGATCCCGCCCCCCGGGGGATTCCTGTTTTTCGGCGGCTTTTTCTCCCTCAGGGGCTTTGAAGCCCTGGGGGCTTTGGGGGCTTTTTCCCCGGCCTGAGCGGGCGGCGGCATCAGATTGCCCCCTTCCGCCGCCCCCGGGCCGTGGCAACCAGAAGGGTGTATACAATGACGAGCAGGGCTATGCCGGTGTAAATCGTGGGGCTGATAAGCCCCGAAGGGATCAGCCTCCCGGAAAAAAAGCTTATCAGGCTTTGTATTTCTTCCGAGTTCAGAAAAACCTCGAAACCCAGAATGCCCCGGAACAGCAGGACGCCGAAAAACAGATTCGCCAGCGGCCAGGAGGACAGTTCAAACACAAAGCGGCAGGAAGACAGGAGCAGGGCAAGGGATAGCAGGTAGACGCAGAAAAAGAAAAAGCCCGATCGCAGGCGGGTAAAAAGCTGTTCCGACACTATGCCGAAGTCCAGGCCCAGGCTGATCATAAACCAGGAATTGCTGCTGTAAAAAGGCGCGGGCGGTAAAGCGGGACGCGTATTCTGCGGCAGCGGGGACGCCGGCGGCAGGGACGTTTCCTGGAAGATCAGGGGCCGGTCCGGCATGGCCACCACGCGCGGGCTTGCCGCGTCCGCCGGGTCCCCGGTAATCACGATGGTCACGTCGCCGGACCTGAGCCTCAGCCCCGCGTCCCCCAAAGTTTTGCGGCTTACCGACGCCGCGGATTCCACGGCTTCCAGGCGGCCCAGGGCCAGGGAAAAGGCAAAGGAAAAGGCGGTTGTGAACAGAAAGACAAAAATGATGGAAAAGGCGGCCGGCATGGCGCGGCGGGCCGTGTAACTCAGCGACAGCAGGGCCGCGCAGTAAATCGCGGTGGAAAGGGCGATTTTGGCCGACGCGACAAATACCACCGCCGGCTCCACGCTATGGGCCGGAATTGCGCGGACCGCGTCGATCCATATATAAAGGAACCGGATGCCGGATATTATGAGAAATGACAGGAAGAAGACGCTGCTGAAAAAAAGCGCCAGCCGTGCCAGATTTTTCACTTTCTATGATTATACAGCGGCAGCGCTTGAAACGCAATGAAGAATACCCGCTATAACCCCGCGCTTTCCAACAAAGGCCGGGGCAGGGGGGCGGTTTTCCGCTTAGCCCGCGGATTTAGCGTTGGCGCAGAATTCCTATTCCCCGGAAGCGGAACCGGGCAGGGCTTTCATCTTCGCCTTCAGTTCCAGGAGCATCTGGTCCGCCGCGGTATCCGATTTTTCAAGCTCGGCGAACCGCTTTTCAAGGCTGCCGGTAGTCGAAACGTCCTCAAGCTCTTTGGCCGCGGCGGCTTCGGCCTCCATCTGGTCCACCTTGGCGGCCATGCGGTCAAAAGTGTCAAAGGCGGTACGGTTCCCCGCCAGGCTGGACATCGTACTCTGGATCTTCTGCTGGGCCTCGGCCCGCTTTGCCCTGGCGACAAGGAGGTTCTTCTTGCGCTGGGCTTCCTCGATCTTGTCCTGGAGCTCCCGCAGGGACACCTTAAGCTGGTCCACGGATTCTTTCTGGGCCGTCCACTGCTTCCTGTATTCCGCGCCGTTATTGTCGTATTCCTGCTTGCGGAGCAGGGCTTCCCTGGCAAGGTCGTCCTTCCCCGCCTGGACCGCCAGCATGGCCTTCCGCTCCCATTCCTGGGCCTGGGCCTCGTGGTTCTGAACTTCCCGCTCCAATTTTTTCTCATCCGCGATAGCCATAGCCACCGCTTTTTTGGATTCAATAAGCTGGGTGTTCATGTCGATCAAAAGCTGGTTGAGCATCTTTTCGGGCTTTTCAGCTTTATTGATCATATCGTTCACGTTGGACGAAATAAGGGTTTTTAACCGTGAAAAAATGCCCATGGTTTATCCTCTATATCCGGAAAGAATGGGGTAATGCTGGACAAGGGCCAGACTGAAAGAATCCAGGGTAGACCTGAATTCACCGTAATCCATAGTGTCGTAATCCAGGGTATTAACAAGCACGATCTGGTTGTTTTCCAGGGCATACGCCCCGTGGAGTATATCCGAGGCGTTCAGTTCCAGCAGCTTGGTAAACAGCTCAAGCCGGTTGTTTTCAGGCGCCTCCATCAGCGCCACGCGGAAAACCACTACCGGATCGTCGTACATAACCGCGATCCCCGCCAGATTACGCTCGGGATCGTCCACAAGCCAGATGTTCTTGTCAACTTCCCGGTAACTGTACATCAGTTCAATAAGGTACTGCTCAATCTTGTTTTTTTCCATAAGGTATACTCAAAAAATCGCGCTTATCGCTTAAACAAAGCTGTTCCAAAATGCTGATTTTAAAACAGCTCCCCTCGGTTCAGCGGCAGAGGGTATCTTTAGCCCGGATATCCCTAGCCGAGAAACACCTGCCCCGAATTATCTATCGCCAATATGGTTTTACACTCCGAACAACGGAAACGCCCGGGTTTAATAGCTTTAAGTTTTTTGGAACAGATGGGGCAGGCGAAAACCTTGGGGAAAAGCGACGCGGATTCAGAACCCACGCCGGACCGGAAGAAATTCACCGAATCGTCCAGAGTCTCCTTTATATTGAAGAACTGGGAGAACCCCAGAAGCTGGAACACTTCGTAAACCTTGGGCTGGATTTCAAGGAGGATCAGATCGCCGCCCCGGGGCTTGACCGATTTCAGGAAGGCGGTAAAAGACCCGATACCGGTGGAGGATACATAATTAAGGCCCCCGCACTGAAAAATAAGCCGGGTATAACCGGATTCAATCGCCTTGGCCACCCTTTTCTGGAAGTAGTTTGAGTTATAAGTGTCAATATAACCCATCAAGAACAGAACCAGACAGCCTTCAACTTCGTCCACTTTTTGAAGCTTTATTTTGAGACTTTCATCTTTCTCATCATCAAAACCAGGTACTATATCGTTGTTTGTCATGACATTCCCTTATCCATTCCAAAGTATCAATAGTTAATCCCGCGCCCGAACCCGGATAGCAAACGCTAGCATAAAATCGCCCGAATTACAATACGGAAATTGCCCGGCGATGAGCCGGAAGCCCCATTATGCTATTTTGGATCACTTTTGTCAAAGAGATCACAGGTACTACCGGCAATCGCTTCCCGGTCCGGCGCCCCCGCCGGCGCGGAATTAACCCCGTAACGCCAAATTGCCGGATAGTATCAGCCTCTTGAATTCAGTATACAGCTTTTGGGTCTTAATCGCCAATTTTCAAGCCAATAAACCAAAAAAATTGATTATTTTTAGGCTATACTCAACCATGATGACAACCTTAATCCCGCGCGGCCGGATGGCCGCGCCGTCAAACCGGACAGGGGGCAAAGCCCCGTGAATTTAACGGAAGTGGCCATCGTCCTTTCCCGGCCCGGGGAAAGCGGCAATGTCGGGGCGGTTTGCCGGGCCATGATGAACATGGGGCTTTCCCGCCTGCGGATAGTACCGACAGGCGGCGCCGAACCGGACAGGGCCGTAATTGCCGCCAGGGCCGTACACGCCGCCGGTATCTGGGAAAAGGCGGAATTTTTCCCCAGCCTGGAAGCGGCCCTGGCCGGCTGCGCCACGGCTATCGGCGTTACCAGGCGTCCCGGCCGCCGCCGCAAGGCCCACTCCCTTAACCCCCGGGAAACCGCGGCCTTCCTCGCCCGGCGGCCCGGCCCGGCGGCCCTTGTCTTCGGCAACGAGCGCACCGGCCTGGAAGACGCGGAACTTGAGCTTTGCAACATGGCCGCCCACATCCCCGCGGACGAGGCGTTCCCCTCCCTCAATCTTTCCCACGCGGTCCAGGTCTTCTGTTACGAACTGCGCCTGGAACTGGGCCCCGGCGGTACCCGGGGCTTTCATGGCTGGGTACCCCTGGGGCAGGAAAGGCTTGATGCCCTGGCCCGGTCAGTCACAGATTCCCTGGAATCCCTGGGTTTTTACCGGCAGCCCGGCCGCGCGGAGCAGGAACATTTTTTCCGGGACCTGTTTGCCCGCGCGGGCGTAACCCAGCGGGAAGCCGAATACCTGGCGGGGATCTTCGAAAAAGCGGCGCGGCTGGGGAAGAAAATGAGCAGTGAGCAATGAGCAAATGAACAGTGAAGAATGAGCAAATGGCAAAGTTTTCGAGTCTTTGCTTCTTGCTCCGTTGTCCGCTATTTGCTGCCCGTTCTACTCCCAGCCGCCGGCGGAACCGCTTAGTGTGCTGTCCAGGG
>JAIRYB010000084.1 GCA_031267955.1 Spirochaetaceae bacterium
CTGCATAAACCTTGCATAAATATTCAGATTGTGCTAAAAGAATACGGTTCGTTTTTTTGATGTTTTCAATACTGGTGGATAATAAGGAGGCCGGTGATGAAGAAAACCGCGTATCTTGCGCTGGGGCTTTCCCTGGCGGTTCTGGCCGCGTGCGGCGGGGGGCGGGACAGTGCCGCCGGCAAGCCGGACAGCCTGGTCTTTACGGTGGGCCTGGACGGCGATATTTACAGCCTGGACCCGGGCTTGTGCTGGGACTGGACGACCAACCAGGTCGGCGCCCAGATTGCCGAGGGGCTTGTAACTCTCGACGAGGCGGGGAATCTGGCGCCCCTGCTCGCGAAAAGCTGGTCCCAGAGCGACGACCTTACCTACGTGTACGAAGTGCGGGACGATGTGACATTTTCCGACGGGTCCCGGATGACCATGGAAGATGTGCTTTTTACCTTTAACCGTTCCCGCGATCCGGAAGGGGGTTCCTTTTTCTCGGATTTTTTCGCGGACGTGGAAAGTATTGAGGCGACCGGTCCCTGGCAGCTTACCGTCAGGCTCGGCAAACCTTCGGCGGTGTTTAAGTTTGTCCCGGCCACGGCCGCCGGCTGGATCTTCAGCAAGGACTACTACGAACAACACCCCGGCGACTTCGGCACGGAGGCGGGGGGGATGGTGGGTACCGGGCCCTTTGCCTATGAAAGCTGGACGGACGGGCAGGAAATCGTGCTTAGAAAAAACACCGGCTACTGGAACAGGGAAAAACTCGCCGCGAATATTATCGACAGGCTGGTGTTCAAGATCATTGAGGACGATACCACCCGCGTTCTTGCCATGAAGAACGGGGAAATTGATTACTGCCAGGTGCTGCCCGCGGACATGATAGGCGAGATTGAATCCAGCCCGGATCTGGCGCTGAGCCACTGCGACAGCTACTTCCTCGACTTTCTGGCGCTGAATACGCAAAAGCCGCCCTTTGACGACAGGAACGCGCGCCTGGCCGTTGCCCATGCCCTGAACATTCCTGAACTCTTTACCGCCGTCATTAAAGACGCCGGTACGCCGGGGTCCGTGCTTCCCTTCGGGCCGGCGCTCTACGGCGCGGACGCCGGAAAATGGCAGGAATATATCAGGGCCGCGGAACCCTCCTACAATCCGGACAGGGCAAGACAGTACCTTTCCCGGTCCGCGTACCCTAACGGCTTTACCTTTACCCTGATGGTCTCGACCAATTCGCTTTACCAGCAGATGGGCCTTTATATCCAGGAGGCGCTTAAACAGCTCAACATAAACGCGGAAATACAGAGGCTGCCGCTTGAGGAAATATCCATGCACCAGATGGGCGAATACTGGGACAATGACGGCAGGCGTATCTACGACGGCCTTATCGCGATATGGGGCGCGGATTACCCTGACCTTAACGGCAACCTGGAATTTATGTACGCCTCAAGCCAGGCCGGGGAAAACGGCGTCAACGCCGCGGTTTTCGATAATCCCGAGGTGGACGGGCTTATTACCGAACAGCGGACCACCCTTGATAGCGAAAAGCGTTTTGACGTTCAAAAACGGCTGGTGGATATTATCGCCGGAGAGGCGCCGTACATTATCCTGAACTACGAATTGGGACATGCCGCCCTGAACAAAAAGTACACGAATATCCGGGCTACTTCGGCGGGCCTGCTCTGGGCGCTGCCGTTGCAGAATGTCAGAAAGGCGGATTAATGGCCTTTCTTATCCGGTATCTGCTGAAACGGGCAGTATCGCTTGTTCCCATATTGCTCGTTGTATCGGCGGCTGTTTTTTTTCTGATCAGGCTCGCGCCCGCCGATCCCATTACCTCAATTACCAGCGGAAAACGGATCAGCGACGAGACCCGCGCCTCCCTTGTCAGGCAGTACCATCTGGACCGGAGCCTTCCCGAGCAGTACCTGATATGGCTCGGGAACCTGGGCCGCGGCAATCTGGGGGACAGTTTTAAACACCGCCAGCCTGTAGCCTACCTTCTGAAGGCGCGGTTTCCCACTACAATCCAGCTTGTGGTGATGAGTACCGTTATAGCGGTGATTCTCGCGATACCGGCGGGCGTTATCGGCGCCATAAGGAAGGACACTGTTCTTGACCGCGTCATCTCGGCGGCCATGGTTTTCTGCGTTTCCTCGCCGGTTTTCCTTAACGCCATTGTGCTTATGCTGATATTTTCCATGCGCCTCAGATGGTTCCCGGTTTTCGGGGCGGCCCACACAATCGGCGAGAACATCTACTACCTGTTCCTGCCCTCCTTCGCCCTGAGCCTCAACATGGTAGCCCTGATGGGGCGCATTACCCGGGACCGCATGATAGAAGAACTCAAATCGAACTACGCGCTGGCCCTTGCCGCGAAGGGGACCTCCTTCGCCAGGATAATCTTTGTACACTGCCTGAAAAACACCCTGATACCTGTCATCACTGTGGCGGGTATACAGATAGGCGGCATGGTGGTCGGCGCGGTGCTGGTAGAAAACGTGTACGCCCTTGGCGGCATAGGAGCCCTGCTTATCGAAGCCATCCAGTCCTCGGACTACCCCATGATGCAGGCCCTCATCATGTTTCTGGTGATCCTGTTCCTCCTCCTCAATCTGGCGATTGACATCATCTACGTTGTAATTGATCCCAGAATCCGGTCCGCGGTCCGGAATAATCAAGCCTAGGGGAAAACAGTGGCGAAACACAAACTGCTTTTCCGGATACCGTTTTCTTCTTTTCCCGCCCCCATGCTGGTTTCGGGCGCCGTCCTCGTCATCATCATTTTCTGCTGCGCCCTGGCGCCTGTCCTGGCGCCCTATTCGGAGTCCGCCCAGGACCTTTCTTCCTCCCTGGGCCCCCCCTCCCCCCGGCATATCCTGGGGGCGGACAAGATGGGCAGGGACCTTTATTCCCGGCTGCTTTACGGGGGCCGGGTGACGCTGCTTTCGGCGCTGGGCGTAGTATTGCTGTCGGTGCTTATCGCCGTCCCGCTCGGCCTTTTCGCGGGTTATTACGGGGGCCTGTTCGATTCTATCGCGGGCCGTTTCTGCGACATACTGCTTTCGGTTCCTTCCCTGCTCCTGGCTTTCATATTTGTGGCGGCCCTGGGGCGGGGCATTACCAACGCGGTGATCGCCCTGGGCATTGTCTATGTACCCATGCTTACCCGGCTGGTGCGATCCCTTACCCTTATTGAAAAGACAAAGACCTATGCCGAAGCCGCGGAATCCATCGGCTTTTCCCGGCTTTACATCATGTTCCGCCACATACTCCCCAACTGCGCGGAAACTGTGATGGTGCAGCTTACCCTGGACCTGGCCTACGCGGTCCTGGACCTCGCCGCCCTGAGCTTCCTGGGCCTGGGCGTCCGGCCTCCCACCGCGGACTGGGGCGCCATGCTGGACGAAGGCCGCAATTTCCTGCTCCAAAGCCCCCTGCTCGCGCTTGCCCCGGGCGCGGCGATTGTGATAACCGTGGTAAGCCTGAATATTTTCTGCGACTGCGTTTCCCAGTACATGGACCCGCAGAGCCGTACCCTTCCGTCTTTCGAAAAGGCGGAGAAAAAGGCAAAACAGGGGAGGCTGCCATGAATGACCCGTTTTCCCCGGAAAACACCCAGGACCCGGCCTCCCCTGTTCTCAGGGCGGAGGATCTCCGCTGCGATTTCCTTACCGTGGAGGGGATTGTATACGCCGTAAACGGTATCAATTTAAGCATAGGCCGCGCGGAAATTCACGGCCTTGTGGGGGAATCGGGCTGCGGGAAAAGCGTGACTTCGCGGGCCATTATGGGGCTGCTCGACAGGAAACACAGCCGGGTAAAAGGCGCGGTTTTTTTCGACGGGAAGAATCTGCTTGGTTTAAGCGAGAGGGAACTGCGGGAGATCCGGGGGAAGCGTATCTCCATGGTTTTCCAGGACCCGCTTAATTCGCTCTCGCCCCTGGAAACGGTAGGCAGACAGATCGCCGAGGCGATCTCGAATCACTACGATCTGGCAAAAGATGAGCTTAACAAGCGTACGGCGGTGCTGCTGGAGCGGGTGGGGCTTCACCCCGGCGCGGCAAAGCAGTACCCTTTCGAGCTTTCGGGCGGGATGCAGCAGCGGGTGATGATCGCCCAGGGGATAAGCTGCGAACCGGATCTGCTCATTGCCGACGAGCCGACCACGGCGCTCGACGTTACCATCCAGGCGCAAGTGCTGGATCTGCTTAAAAAACTGCGGGAAGAGCTTTCGCTTTCAGTGCTGCTCATCACCCACAATTTCGCGGTGGTGGCCGAAACCTGCGACCGGGTTTCGGTGATGTACGCGGGTTATATAGTAGAAACCGCGACTGCCGGAGAATTTATCAGGAACGCGGCCCACCCCTACAGCAGGGCCCTTATCGACTGCATACCCCGGGGCCAGGGCGGAGGCGCGGCGCGGCAGCCGCTCCCGGTAATCCAGGGCTTCCCGATGCGGCATTACGACCGGCCGGCGGGCTGTCCTTTCGCGCCCCGCTGCCCCCGCGCGGAAAAGGCATGCGGCGAACTGCCCCGTCCCAGGGATCTGGGCGGGGGGCATCTGGTCCTCTGCCATCACCCGGCCGGGGAAGCCCCGGCCCCGGAAGGGATCCCCTCTCCAAAGGGGGCAGTATGAATTCAGAGGCCCTTCTTTCCGCCGCGAATCTGAAAAAATATTTCCCGGCAGGCAGCCGCCGGACGCTGCGCGCCGTGGACGATATATCATTTTCACTCAGGGCGCGGGAGGTCTTGGGCATTGTAGGCGAATCGGGCTGCGGGAAGTCGACGCTGGGGCGCCTCGCGCTCAGGCTTATCGAGCCCACAGGCGGAAAAGTATACTTCCGGGGCGAAGAAATTACCGCCCTCCCCCACAGGGAATTGCTTAAAATACGGCGTTCAATGCAGATGGTCTTCCAAAACCCTTTCGCCTCTTTTAACCCAAAGATACGCATCCGGGACGCGCTTATGGAAGTGTGCCGCTACTACGGCATGAGCCGGGAAACAGGCCTGGTCCGGATCGCCGGCCTCCTCGCCGACACAAGCCTTTCGGACACCCTGCTCCTCCGCTGGCCCAGGGAGCTTTCGGGCGGCCAGCTCCAGCGGCTCGCCATAGCCCGCGCCCTGCTTTCGGAACCCGATCTGGTTGTAGCCGACGAGCCGCTCTCGGCCCTGGACGTTTCCGTGCAGGCCCAGCTTCTCAACCTGCTTGAGGATCTGCGTAAAACGCACAACATGGCGATGATCTTCATATCCCACGACATAACCGTGGTGGAGTACCTCTGCGATCGTATCGCGGTAATGTACCTGGGGCGGATCGTCGAAATGGCGGCGACAGGGGAACTGTTCGCCAATACCCTGCACCCGTACACAAAGTCGCTCATCGCCGCGGTCCCCCGGCTTGAGGGCCGATCCGGCTCCGGCAGGATTCTGAAAGGCGAAACCCCCAACCCCGCCGACAAGATAAACGGCTGCCCGTTCGCGCCCCGCTGCCCCGCCGCGCGGAAACCCCGCTGCTTTTCCGAGGCGCCGGTAATCCGCGAGGCCTTTCCGGGACACTTTGCGAGCTGCCACGAAATACAGGGGGAATCCTGACCGCGCGCCTCCCGGCCCGCCACACCCGCGCGGCAAACTGCGGCAATCTGCCGCGCCGGCGCGAAACGCGGCAAATTTCCATGCCCGCCGCCCGCTTGACAAAGGGGGATGATTATATCATATTAAAAACATAGTATTTATATGTTTGAGGAAACCCGGCCTGTCCGTAGGGGCGGGCAGAATAATACAAGGAGAAAACCATGAAAAAACTAATTCCTGTTTTACTGATTCTGGCTGTTTTTACCGCGTGCGGCAGGAAAGACAGCGGCGGCAGCCAGTCTGCGGAAGGTACGGCAGCCGGCGCCGCTTTGACAATTGCCATGCACGAGGACATCCAGTCGCTGGACCCCGGGCAGGCATGGGATTTTACCACCAACCAGGTAGCGGGCCAGATAGCCGAAGGGCTGGTCGGGCTGGATTCCAACGATGCCATTGTACCGGTACTGGCGAAAAGCTGGACCCAGACAGACGATCTTACCTACGTCTACGATGTCAGGGACGATATTCTTTTTTCGGACGGCTCCAAACTGACCATGGACGACGTGCTATTTTCCTTCGAGCGGTCCCGCGATCCGGAAGGGGGGACCTATTTCGCGGACTTCTTCGCGGACGTGGAAAGTTTTACTGTTGACGGCTGGCAGTTCATCATCAAACTGGCGACCCCCTCCGCGGTTTTCAAATACGTTCCCGCTACCGGGGCGGGCTGGATAATCAGCAAAGCCTATTTCGAAAAACAGGGAGGCAATTTCGGTACAGCTTCGGGCGGCGTTGTCGGTACCGGGCCCTTTATGTACCAGAGCTGGACCAGCGGGCAGGAAGTTGTGCTTAAAAAGAATCCAAACTACTGGGACAAGGAAAAACTTGCCGCCAATATTTTCGATACTGTTGTGTACAAGGCTATCCCCGACGATACCACCCGCGTTATCGCCCTGCAAAACGGCGATGTCGATTTCAGCATCAACCTGCCCCTCGACATGCTCGACCAGCTGTCTTCCGCCGCCAGCTTGAATTACTACAGTTTTGAAACCTATCACGTGGACAGCCTGGGCTTTAACACCCAGCGCCCCCCCTTCGATGATGTTAACGCGCGCCGGGCCGTCGCCCTTGCCCTGGACATCCCCCGGATGCACAGCGTTACGGTTAAAGACGCCGGTATCGCCGGCGACATCCTGCCCTTCGGCCCCGGCCTGTACGGCGCGGATAAGGCCAAATGGGAAGACTACGTCAAAAATTCCCCTTATAACAGCTACAACCTTGACGAGGCAAAACGCCTGCTTGCCGCCTCCCGTTATCCCGGAGGCTTTAGCTGCGATCTTGTAATCGGGGAAGCGTCGGTTACAGGCGACTGGGCCCTCTTTATCCAGGAATCCCTCAAGGCGCTGAATATCAGCGTGGAGATCCGGAAAATGACCGGCGAGGAGCAGGACCTCCGCCAGAACGGGCAGGTATTTGACGGCAACGGCAAACGCGACTACGATATGCTCATAGGCGGCTGGGAAGCGGACTACCCGGATCTTAACGGCAATATAGATATCCTGCTCAAGTCAAGCCAGGCGGGTGAAAACGGCTACAACCACGCGGCCTATGCGCGGCCCGGCGTGGACGCCCTTATAGATCAGCAGCGTACCACGCTGGACCCGGTAAAGCGCTTCGAGGTTCAGAAGGAACTAATGGATATAGTGGTAAACGACGTACCTTATATTTACCTGACGTATCCCAGCCGACAGTACGTGCTCAGCAAGAAGTATGTCAGCCCGGCGGTTACGGCAAGCTGGCTCTGGTCGCTGCCCCTTCAAGACATCAGGCGGGCCAACTAACTTTTTGTGAAATACCCCGCCGCGGAACGCCAGGTTCAGCCCGCAGAATGATCCCGGGCAAGCGTTCCGCGGCGGGAACGCCCGCAGGCCCCGCGAACTACGTTTTGGCACCCCCGGGGTTAGCGGTTAATAATACTGGTCTTCGGGATATTCCGGTTCCGCCGGCTCGACTACAGCGCCTGAACCGCGCCGGATAAAATAGTGTTCCCGCGCGTCATCAATATAAAAAATGTTTCTCTCCCCTTCATTAAAGTACCCCAGCTTCTCCATCACGTTGAAAAGCACATGAATACGGGCGCCGTCAGCTGTGTTGCGCTGGCTTATGACCGCGGAAACATGAAACTTTCCCAGCCGTACCCCCGGAGGGCTGGCGGTACTGTTATCGTCCCTTGAAATCGTTACCAGATCGCCCTCGATGGCGACAGTGGTCGTGTAGGAAAGCCCGGCCTGGGGTTTGTAATCGAAAACGCCCCGGTATCCCTCTTCTACGGCCCCAAAATCCAAGCCGCAACCGGCAAGAAAAAACGCGAGGATCAGCATTGTCCTGTTCATAATCTTATTCATAATAATCCAGCCGCGCGGCAAAAAAGCTGCCCTCCGGCGGCGCTCACTCGCCCATACAGGTTCCCACAGAAACCGCCGTGTCTATCATGTAGTGATCCCGGGGGACGATCTTTACCTTTCCCGCGGGAACGCCCAGATCGACGGAACTGATGTCGTTTCCCGCAAGGGCGGCCATGCGGCAGTATTCCCCGCGGGCCAGCAGATCCGCCGCCGCCGTACCGAGACTCGTGGCCAAGACCCGGTCCGAGGCGCTGGGTATGCCCCCCCGCTGCATATACCCCAGAACGGTGGCCCTGGTTACCATTCCGGTCTCCGCCTCGATCTCCCGGGCAACCCGGTAGCCGATTGAGGGGGCAACTGTTTCGTTCCGGTATTTTTTCCGGTCCTTCTTGTCCATCCTCGCCTCCGCCTTGGAAAGCGCCCCTTCCGCGACCACCACAATGGAAAAAGTTTTCCCGCTTTTTACCCGGCTTACCAAATGTTCGCCGATGGCTTTTATGTCATAGGGAATTTCCGGTATAAGGATAACATCCCCGCCGCCCGCGACTCCGGCGTAGAGGGCGAGCCAGCCCGCCTTGTGGCCCATTAGTTCTACTACCATTACCCGGTTGTGGCTTTCGGCGGTGGAGTGAAGCCGGTCAATCGCGTCGGTGCCGATGCTGAGCGCGGAATGAAACCCAAAGGTACGATCCGTGCCGACAATATCGTTGTCGATAGTTTTGGGGAGCCCTATTACGTTAAGGCCCTCCTGGGCCAAAAGATAACCGGTAGTATTGGTACCATTACCCCCCAGCACTACAAGGCAGTCCAGACTGAGCCTGCGGTAGGTTTCCTTGATAGCCTTTACCTTGTCCCCGCTTATCTCGTCGTCCCCGGGCGCCGACTTGAAGGGCTTTTCCCTGCTTGCCCCCAGGATGGTCCCCCCGCGGGTGAGGATTCCCTGAAAGTCCACAGGCTTTAACACTCTCACGGTCTCGTCGATAAGCCCCCGGTACCCGTTGGCAATGCCGATGGCCGTCATGCCGTAGCGGTCATGAGCGGCCCGGCAGACCCCCCGGATTGCGGCGTTAAGCCCCGGGCAGTCCCCTCCGGCAGTCAATATACCGAAAGTTTTGGTAACGCTTTTTCTAACTTCCATAATGCCCCCAATCCACGCGGCCGCCCGCTTTTCCGGTCTGTTTCCCCTGGCCGTAATAGCCGGGCTTTCCTTTTACCGGAACTATACAGATAAATCCGGGAATTTGCAAGAAAGAGACAGGACCGGTACGCGGCAGGATCCAAATTTCGCCCTAATGCTCTCCCGCGAACCGGCAAGCGGGTTCTTGGCTATTACACCCGCAATTCCAATGAACATTACCGAAAAGGCGGCGCGGGCACAGAATATCTATTTTTACCCGGCCTTTGCCGCGCGGGCTATCATCACGTCGCCGAAGCCGAAACATTTGGCCGCCCTGTCCGCGATTTTTTTAAGCGGCGGGGGCGCAATGCCCGCGGCCAGGCCTCCCCAGGTAACAAGGCTTTCGAGGCGGAAACCGTTCCGGGCGAGCAGCGCCGGCAGCGTTTTTACCGAAAAGAGGTAAAGGTGATCGAATATGGCGCTCCGCCATTTCCCCCTGAAAAGCCGGGACTGGAACCCCGCGATATTCGGCGTAGTGACAAAAAACCGGCCGTTTTCCTTAAGGATGCGGCGCGCCTCCTGTACCAGAATTTCGGGGCGGTTAAGATGCTCAATAAGATGGGAGGCAAGGACCGCGTCAAAACTTTCGCCGGGAAAATGATTTGCCTCAAGGGGTTCCGTGCTGATTTCCAGCTTCCTTTCCCGGCGCGCGTATTCGGCCTGGGGCGCGGAAATTTCCACACCGAAAGCCCGCCAGCCCCGGCCCTTCAGCCTTGCCAAAAGCGCGCCTGTCGCGCAGCCTATGTCCAGAACCGAGGGGCCCGTTTCTTTCCCCGGCCCCTGTTCCTGCCGGCCCTGCCCCGGCGGCCCCCGCTTCAGCAGTTCCTGTTCCAGGCCGTAAAACCCCGCGTCCCGCAGGGCAAGCTCCTGGAGCCGCAAATAGGCCGCCTCGTTCGCAAGTTCATAGGCAAGGTAGTCTTCGCCGTAGGCTTCCCCGTAACGGCGGCGCACTTCTTCCGCCTCGGGCTGGGGGTTGATCTGCACAAGGCCGCAGGAAAGGCATTTTACATAGGAAAAACCCCCGCAGAAAAGACAGGGCCTGAAACGGCCGCCCCCGCAGAGGGCGCAGGGAATACAATTGGCCCGCTGCGGCGCCACCGGGGTGGACCAGGTTTTCATTCCACCTGGAGACGGAACACGGCATTCCGGGTATTGCCGCTTATGTCCTGGGCAATAATTTCTATTACCGCCTGGCCCCGGGTAAGGACGAGTTCCCCAATCTCGTACGAGGGGGCGGGCGTGTATATCTGGTTTACCGGCACCAGGCCGTTCCGGTACGCCATAAGCACCCCGTCCCGGGAGGAAAAAGCCTCGAACGAAAGGGCGCCGGTTTCTATGCCGTTCACGGAACAGAGAATCCGGTAAGGGGCCAGCGTCGCCGGCATTCTTGCGTTAAGGGAGTCGACCGCGTTTACCAATACCGTGTAGCGCCCCTGCCTCAGGCTCCGCGCCTGTGCCGGGTTGACGATCTGGCCTTCGCCGCCCCTCAGTTCCACCGCGAGGATCTGCGGCGGGGCAGTATCTTCCGGGGGGGCAATGATCATCGCGGGGTTGATCCAGCGCCGTTCTTTCCGGTCAAAAAATGTAAAATAAAAACCGTTTTCCCCGGCCATGCCGGATTTCCCCGCCCGCGCGATAAAGCGGCCGCGGCTGACATTCTCCAGTACCGGAAGCGCTTCCGTTTCATCAAGGCGGCTGTAGATGCTGATAAGCCCGTCCCCGTGATCAAGGGCGATCCAGGTTCCAAGCGGAGAGGGAAGCGCGGACGCGCTGTCCTCCAAATCGTGGACAAACAGAATATCCGCGTCTTCCGCGGCCCGTACCGGCCCCTCGGTTTCAAAGATCGTACCAAGAACAGGCTTGGCTTCCCGGTTCCAGCCGAAGTTGTTTGCCATGACGCCCTCCTCCGCAGGCCAGTCCATGGCGCGGGCGACGGGGGGCAGCAGTAACCCTGCCAGCACAAACAGTAATCCCAGCCCGCCAAAGAACCCGCCCGGGCTTCTACCGGCAGGGGCGGGCCGCCCTCTTACATTCAAACGCGGCATAGCTACCTCCTCTCCAGCTTAAACGAAGCAAGCATACCCCCGCCGCCCACGTAAAGCTGGTCTCCCTTTCTGCGCAGAAAAGCCGTTTCGCTTCTAAAGGGGGCCTCTATAATAATTTCCCCGGGAAGGCGTATACCCACAAGCTTTTTCCGGCTTTCCGACTGGCTCACGATTACAAAGAGCAGTTCATCCTCCCCGCTGCCGTCAATGCCGTTCACCCTGCCCTCAAGTTCAATCTTTATATTGGATCGGCTGCCGATATCGTACACCGCAAGGCCGCCTTCCCGTTCAAAAACCACCCTCCGGTCCTGATCGATAAACGCCAGATGCACCGCCCGCCTGAATCCGCCGGAAATAAATTCATGGTAGCTTACCTTGTAAGAATCGCCCAATTTCTCAAGAAACAGAAACCTCTGATCGTCGTACCCGGATATGATTGCGAGCTTAGTCCCGTCACGGGAGATGCGGCAGGCGTAGATCGCGGAAAGCCGGGACCCCCCCGGTTCGAAGAAAAAGACGCGCCTGCCCTCCTGGTCGAGCAGCTCTACCGTCCCGTCCAAAAGCCCCGCAAGCACAAAACCGGACGCGGCGTCAATATCCGTAATCGGGGCGGCGAAATTGTATGCCCAAAGGGATTCCCCGGAAACGCCAAGCGCCTCCAGGGAATTCTGCTCGGCGCTGATCATAAAAAACCGCCCGTCCAAAAACAGCGGATAGCCCCGGCTCCCCGCGACAAGGGCCGCCTGCTCGTCCCGGGGGCCCCGGATGTCAATTTCCCCGGGAACCGCCTCGTATTCGGCCCAGTAATCCTCAGAAATAGAAAGCGCGGCCTTTCTTTCCCGGTTTATCGAAAACCTGCCGTAAGCATCGACATAGCCGAAGCGGTTCCCCAGCCTAAAGGGAAGCAGCGCCCCGTTTTCCCCGGCCGCCCCTTCCCCATCCGGCGGAGAAGTGCCGTCAAGGTAAATGGGGTAACCGGACTCCGTGGAACTGAGCCATTGGGGAAGAAGAACCGTTTCTACCGGAACCGGCCGTGCCGTAAGGAAAAAATAAGAGACAAAGATCACCACGCCGATCAGCACCCGGTAACCATACTTGCTTTTTTCCATTACCCCCCCTGGGCCCGTAATTTCTCCAATCATAACCGGATCACCCTTCAAATTCAAGCGCGTCCGGGCTATAGTACAATTTATGGATTTGGAAACTCTCTACAAAGAAGCCGCCAGGGCCGCGCAGTCCGCGTACGCGCCCTATTCCCGTTTCCGGGTAGGGGCCGCCCTGCTCGCGGAAGACGGCTCCCTGCACACGGGCGCCAATGTTGAAAACAGGTCCTACGGCCTTACCGTCTGCGCCGAACGGAGCGCGGTATTTTCCGCGGTAAGCAAGGGCAAGCGCCGCTTTACCGCCCTGGCAATCGCCGCCCTGGATTCGGATTACCCTGTCGGGCCCTGCGGCGCCTGCCGCCAGGTCCTGAGCGAATTCATGGACAAAGACGCGCCGGTCTATTTCGGCGGCAAGGACGGCCGGCGGGAAAGCGCCTCTATCGGCGAGCTTCTGCCCTTCGATTCGCTTTACGACCTGGCCGCGCGTTAAAGCCTAAACACATAATCTATTGCCAGCCCGGTCAGCAGGGCGGAGAGGATAACAAACAAAAAATACAAGATGTAGTTTTTTACGCCCAGGACAATCTTGAGCGCCCCCAGATTGGTGATCTTTGTAGCGGGGCCGGTTATCATAAACGCGGCGGCCGAACCCATGCTCATACCGCTGTTGAGCCACGCCATAAGCAGGGGGATAGTGCCGCCGCCGCACACATAGAGCGGCACGCCGACAGTCGCCGCCATCAACACCCCGAACCCGTTCAGGCTGCCGCCGCGCCCGCCGAAAAGCGCCGCCGCGGTCTCCGCCGGGACATAGCGCTGGAAAAGCGCGGAAAGGGCCACCCCGATAAGGAAATAGAGGCCCGTAGCCCTAATGTTCCGCAGCAGGTTTTTCAGAAAACGCAGGGCCGGATTCGGGTCCGTATCACGGCTTGACCGCTGTACAAACCCCGAAAAATTCAAAAAATTCCTGTTCTTAAAGAAGATACGTACCAGAAGGCCCGCCGCCGCGCCGCATAAAAAGCAGCCCGCAAAACGGATTACCAGGGCCGCAGGCCCCAGGGCGGCGCTGTAAAAGAGGAGCTGCGGGTTAAGCAGGATGGAACTCATCATAAAGGCGGCAATCCAGTCCTCCTCCATGCCCTTTTCCGCGAAAGACGCGGCAATAGGGATAGTCCCGTACATGCAGAGGGGCGAGGCGATCCCCAAAAACGACGCGGGAATCAC
>JAIRYB010000160.1 GCA_031267955.1 Spirochaetaceae bacterium
CATCACAATCCACAGTTCGGCTCAAGGCACCAAATTTGACTACTGCGACATCTCCGGCGGCGGAAGGGCAAGCGGATATTCGGCTAATAACTGCCTCTTTATCTGGAACGGGGCCTGGGCTGAGATCCGCAACACTGCCTTTAGCAAGAGCAATTACTACTACGTGGGCTTTGACGATGATAACGCTACTACCGGCTACCACATCTATTCAGATAATGTCAGTTTCGATCCGAAAGGCAATACGGATCTGCTCGCCAATGTCTGGTACGAAGTGAGCAATTATCCAACTGCCAACGCTCTGCCGGCAAATAATTTTACGCCTAATACCAACTAAAATCTTTTACCGGGCCACCTTTTCCGGGGCGGCCTCTACGGTAAAACAAAGGAGCGTTTATGAAGGAACCCCCGGAAAAAAAGCCGATACTTTTTGCTGTATGTTTTCTCCTTTGCCTCCCGGCCTTCCTCCCCGCGCAGACTGCGGCGGAGATGGACGCCGTGCTGGAGGCCCAGGCCCTTAGCTATGCCCAGGCGGCGCGCTTTGTGCTTGCCTCCCTGGACGGCCCCGCCGGCGATAAAGGCGCGGACGCCGCCTTTGAAGCAGCCCTGGCAAAAGGCTGGCTTCCCAAAAAAGCCGCCGCTTCCGGCACGGTACGCCTGGGGGAACTCTCCTTCCTTATGGTCCGGGCTTTTAATATACGGGGCGGTTTTATGTACGCCCTGCTGCCCGGCCCCCGTTACGCCTTTAGAACCATGGTCAGCCGTTCCCTCATCCAGGGCGCGGCCGATCCCGGCATGGCTGTATCCGGGGAACGGTTCCTGCATATCCTGGGCAGGGTCCTTGATACGGCGGGAGGGGAATAAACAATGAAAAAATTCCTGTTTGCCCTGCCGGCGCTTTTCCTTTTACCGGGCCTTGCCTTTGCCCTGGACTTCGGGCTTCTTGCCGATCAAAAGTTCGAGGCGGAGGGCAAGGTCCTTTTTTATAATTCTTCCCTTGCCCCCTGGTTTTCATGGACCGGGGACAGGGGCCTTTCCCTCTATTTATCCGGCGCGCTTTCGTTCAAATACAGTCATTATGACGACGGCATTGGCAGTAACGACGGCTGGGCAAAACCCGCCCTTCTGCCCGAACTTTCCCGCTTCGCCCTGCAATACCGGCCCGGCCGGAATTTCCGCATCGAGGCGGGCCGTTTCGCCTATAGCGATACCCTGGGCTTTGCGGCGTCCGGGCTTTTTGACGGCCTCCGCCTGGAAGCGGACCTGGCTTTTGGCAGCGTCGCCCTGGGCGCCTGGTATACGGGCTTCCTCTACAGGGAAAGCGCGAAAATAACGATGACCGCCCTTGATATGAAAAACTACGCCGAGCCCTGGGATTGGGATCGTTTTGGCGCGTATTTCGCTTCCCGGCGGGCCCTGGCCTCCTTCCGCTGGGATCTGCCCCTGCCGGGATTCCACACCCTCTCCCTGGAAGCCCTGGCCCAGTTCGACCTTAACAACGACGAGGGGCTTCCGCCGGGTGAGGCGCGGCTTCATACCCAGTATGGGGAAATCCAGGCGGAGCTGTTCCCTTCCGGCAGGCTGGGCCTTGGCGCCGGGGCTTTGTTTGAAGCCATGGAAAATGGCGCCGGCGAATTTGCCGCCGCCCTTGGGGGGCTTCTCCGCCTTAAAGCTGATCTTCCCGGTTCCCTGAGCGACAGCCTGACGGCGACGGTAAAATTCGGCTCCGGCAGATGGAACGATACCTTTGCCGCGTTCGCGCCCCTCAGTTCTTTTGCCCAGGGCGCAATATTTCCCGGAACCCTTTCCGGCCTGGGCCTCTTTTCCGCGGACTACGCGGCGCGGCCCCACCGTGCCCTGCTTTTGGAAACCGCCCTGCGTTACTTTGCCCGTACCTGGGACGATCCCGCCGCGCCGGGCAAATATTTTTACGGCGGCGAATTTTGGGCTTCCCTTGCCTGGCAGCCCCTCGATGATCTGCGCGTTTCCCTTGGGGGCGGCGCGTTCTTTCCCGTCCTTGGCACCATCAATCCCGGCGGCGATCCTCAATGGAAACTGAACGCCGGCCTTACCCTGTCGTTCTAAAGGAGCAGCCGATGAAACGTATGTTTATGATAATTTTGTTTTCGTTTTCCCTTTCCCCGATCCGGGCCCAAACCCCTGAGGCCGTGATCCGGGAAATATCCGGAACTGTGGAACTAAAACAGGACGGGCAGGCGGGCTGGATTCCGGCCGGCACAGGCGACACCCTCGCGGTATCCACGGTTATATCCACCGGCTTTAAAAGCACGGCCCTTATCGCGGCCGGTAATTCCGCCATTTTGGTCCGCCCACTTACCCGCCTCAGCCTGGAAGAACTAATTTCCCGTGATGAAACTGAAACAGTGCGGATCGCGCTCCGGGCCGGCCGGCTGCGGGTGCAGGTCGCGCCGCCTGTAACAGCCAAAACCGATCTGACCGTCAAAACGCCGATAGCTACCGCTTCGGTACGGGGAACGGTCTTTGATATCGATACTTTGAATATCAGGGTCAGCGAAGGCGCGGTCAGGTATGAAGGCGCCGCGGATCGGGCCGCCCGTCCGGTGCAGGTAAATGCCGGCCAGAATACCTGGGTGGACGCCGGCGGCGGGGCGCTAAACCCCCTGGCAGAGGCAAGCCGCGCCCTCCCGGCCCTTCCCGGCGGCAATTCCGTACTGTCGGCCATGCTGTCGGCCTTGCCGGCAGCGGGCGGCGGCGCGGGGCCGGAAACCCCCCGGGGCGCGCTGTCCGTCACGGTAAACCTTGACGGCCGGTAGGCGGCGGCTATGAAAAATCTACCCTGTGTACTAAAGGCCGCCGCCGCCCTCTTTATCGCGGAATTCCTGTTTTTCGCCTGCGCGCCGTTTACCGGCGGTAATTACGGTACCCTGGTAATCGCCCTTCCCGGAAACGGCTCCGCCTCTCCCGCCGTGACGCGGGCGGCTGTATCCGGCGCGTTTGCCAATACCCTGACGTACAGCATCGAATGTTCCGGCCCCGGCAGCAGCGTAAGCCGGGAAGCCCGCCCCGGAGTCTCCGTCTCCATCCCCTTAAACCCCGGAGACTGGACCGTAAGCGTAACGGCCCTCAACGCCGCCGGGCATAGTATAGGCAGCAATACGGTTCCGGCAGCCATAGAAAGCGGGAAAACCACCGCCGTTAACGTACCGCTCACCATCGACACAAGCGGCAGCGATATAACCCGGTTCGCCGTAACCGGCCCCGTATCCGCCGCAGGCGTGATCAACGCGGACAACCGGGATATAAATGTCCCGGTCCCCGCGGGAACGGATATAAGCGCCGTGTATTTTTCATTGATCCATACCGGCGTTTCCGTAAGCCCCGCTTCGGGGCCGCTGGATTTCAGTTCCGCGCAAACATTCACGGTTACGGCGGAGAACGGGAATCAAAAAACCTGGACTGTGGCGATAGCCGTGACCGCAAATGGAGACAACCCCACGCCGCCGCTGAACACGGAAACATGGCCGCCGGACGCGGTACTGCAACCTTACGGCCTTTCCGGCCTGATCCAGCCCCCCGGAACCACGGTCAGCCTTGCCTGGGCCTCGACAGAGGAAATGGGGATACAGCTCGAAAACCCCGGCGTGGGGGACTACAATGCCCTCGTTGCCCGGATCGAGGTGTTAACAGGAAGTACAGGCACGGAAGATTCAAGCATGGCGGCTCTGGGTATGTATACGTATGACCTTGCGTATACCTATTCCGGCGCGCTGTTCGATTTGAGCATTGTCTGCGTCATAGGCTCAAGCGGCGGGCTGTCTTCTTCGGGCACTTTGATACTGACCGTTACGAATAATTCCGCAGGCGGCTCTTACGCCTGGCCCGATGCCGGCAAATGGGCCCCCTTCGGCCTTTCCGGTTTAACCCAGCCTTCGGGAACCGTTATTACCGAAGTAATCGATCAGATACTCCCCTACACAGCCCTATCGGTAACGCTGGGTACTGTTGGCGGCGCGGCCTACGATGATCTGTACGGCCAGATTTCCGTATTACTCGGCGCCGCCCCTATCAGCAGTTCAGGCGCTTCCGGCGATCCGGATCGCGGGGCGGCATTCATGATCGCCGGTACAAACACGATTATAGTAGAACTGTCGACGGACGCCGCTGCCAATGAAACTGTTGTTTACGCGATCATAGCGCCGCAGCCGTAACGCGGAGATGGGTTGAAGGGCAAAATACAAATATGGTATGTAATAGGGGAAAGGCTTGTCGTACAAAACAACGGCGGGCAGTATGCCGGTTCAGGAGGATGATATGGATAGGGCGGCTATTTTGGACGCTATGGCAAAAAAGGCGGAGGAGCTTTACCATGCCGATCCCGGTTATCACG
The DNA here is from genome assembly GCA_031267955.1 of Spirochaetaceae bacterium. Lineage (GTDB taxonomy): Bacteria > Spirochaetota > Spirochaetia > Treponematales > Breznakiellaceae > JAIRRR01. The sequence goes on from JAIRYB010000160.1 coordinate 4,367, forward strand.
AGGGCGGCAAGCGCGGTTATCTGACGGTCGATATAAAAAACAGCGGGCATGAAGGCCAGTGGGATTCCTCCGGCC
>JAIRYB010000206.1 GCA_031267955.1 Spirochaetaceae bacterium
AAAATAGGAAAACGAGACGGGAAGAAGACGGAAAACCAGGTAACGCTACGCTGTTCGTGCGGTCTGTGTGGTTCGTGGTCCTATGCTATTTTGTTGGTGGTGAAAATGAGAATTGCTTAGCGTAAACCGCTATATCCCCGGTTACCGCCGTCCACGTCAAAGGTTATAGGTAAAAGACCCGGGCGAATTTTTATCTTCCGGCCCCTCAGGGTGGAAAAGATCCTTGCAGCCCGCAAATAACAGCAGCGCGGCAAAAAAACGCCGCCCAGGTCTTTTTGTATAAAAGAGCCAAACCCCAGCGCGAGATTCAGAACGCCGCGGCCGAAGGCCCCTCCGCCCTGGCCCTTGGCGGCCCTTTCCGCTCCGGAGGGGGGAGCGCCGGCCGATCTGGCGGGCTGCCTAACAGGCGCTTCTATGACCGCTTCGTCGGATAATTCGCCGTTTGTACCGGCAATTCGGCCCCTTGCAATAAACCTTTTTTCGTAGTAAGATTTGCCTATCAGGCTATAATCCGGGGATAGTTTGCCTTGAAGAAACCCGGTCCAAGAAGCGCGTGGCCGGAAGGCCGCATAAAACACCCAAATAGGAGCTAAAATGCGGGATATTCAGGATTTTGACTCGATAATGATACAGTTGGCTTCCCCGGACAAGATCCGGGCCTGGTCTTACGGGGAAGTTAAAAAGCCCGAAACTATCAATTACCGGACTTTGCGGCCCGAAAAAGACGGCCTTTTCTGCGAGCGGATCTTCGGGACTACCAAGGAATGGGAGTGTTACTGCGGCAAATTCAAGTCTATCCGTTACAAGGGGGTTATCTGCGACCGCTGCGGCGTGGAAGTGACCCACTTCAAGGTGCGCCGCGAAAGGATGGGCCATATCGAACTGGCCGCGCCGGTGTCCCATATCTGGTATTACAGGTCCGTGCCCAGCCGGATGGGCCTGCTCCTGGACCTGCCCGTGGCGGCTTTGCGCTCGGTGCTTTACTACGAAAAGTACGTGGTTATCGAGCCGGGCGATACGGACCTTAAGCGCATGCAGCTCCTTACCGAAGAAGAGTACTACGACGCCCAGGAGCGTTACGGCGGCGGGTTTACCGCGGGCATGGGGGCGGAGGCTGTCCGGACCCTGCTGGAAAATACCAATCTGGACCAGATGGCCCAGGAACTGCGGGCAAAGATGATCGAAAAGGGGCCGAAAAGCGACAAGCGGCTCCTCAAGCGCATTGACATTGTCGAGAATTTCAGGAATTCCAAAAACAAGCCCGAATGGATGATCCTCGACGTGATTCCTGTTATCCCCCCGGAACTGCGGCCCATGGTCCAGCTTGACGGCGGCCGTTTTGCCACTTCGGACCTGAACGATCTTTACCGCCGGGTTATTAACCGGAACAACCGGCTCAAAAGGCTGCAAACCCTCAACGCCCCGGATATCATAATCAGGAACGAAAAGCGTATGCTCCAGGAGGCGGTTGACGCCCTGTTTGACAATTCCAAGAAAAAGCGGGTAGTAAAGGGCGCGTCGAACCGGCCCCTCAAGTCTATCAGCGACATGCTCAAGGGCAAGCAGGGGCGCTTCCGGCAGAACCTGCTGGGAAAGCGGGTTGACTACTCGGGGCGCTCGGTTATCACCGTGGGGCCGGATCTCAAGATATGGCAGTGCGGGCTTCCCACCAAGATGGCTTTGGAACTTTTCAAGCCCTTTATCATGAAGAAGCTGGTCGATAAGGATGTAGTCTACAATATAAAGAAGGCCAAGATGCTTGTCGAGGCCGAAACCCCGGAAGTCTTCGCCATACTTGACGAGGTGGTAAAAGAGCACCCGGTGCTTCTCAACCGGGCGCCTACCCTGCACCGGCTGGGCATCCAGGCTTTTGAGCCGGTCCTGGTCGAGGGGAAGGCTATCAAGCTGCATCCCCTGGTATGCCACGCCTTTAACGCGGACTTTGACGGGGACCAGATGGCGGTCCACGTGCCGCTGACCCAGGCGGCCCAGATGGAATGCTGGACCCTGATGCTTTCCGCCCGGAACCTGCTCAACCCCGCCAACGGCAAGACCATCGTTTTCCCCTCCCAGGACATGGTGCTGGGCATCAACTTCCTGACCCGGATCAAGCCCAAAGCGAAGGGTACGGGCCGGCGTTACTACACCACCGAGGAAATACTCATGGCGGTGGAGACCAAATCCCTGGACTGGGAGGCCAAGATCAAGGTAAAGCCGATAAAACTGCCTATCTGGGAAAAGGTGGGGACAGCGGTCAAACCGGGGCCGGACGGGCTTATCGAGACTACGGCGGGGCGGCTTGTATTCAACGAGGAAATGCCGCCCGAGATTCCCTTTATCAATTACGAGCTCAAGGACAAAGAGCTGCGTACCCTTATCGAAAATATCTTCAGCGAGAAAGGCTCCTGGACAACGGTAAAAATGCTGGACGCGATCAAGGCTACCGGGTACAAATACGCCACGGTCTTCGGCGCTACCATCGGGGTCGACGATATTATCGTGCCCAAGGAAAAGGCCGAGATGATCGAAAAGGCCAATAAGGCGGTAGAGGAAATCCAGAGGCACCTGCGCCAGGGGACCATCACCCAGAAAGAACGGTACGACCGGGTTGTCGATGTCTGGAACAAGACCAACGACGAGCTTACCAATATCATGATGAAAACCCTGGAAGCCGCCCGGGACGGTTTCAATTCGGTTTATATGATGGCCAATTCCGGCGCGCGCGGGAGCCGCAACCAGATACGCCAGCTTGCCGGGATGCGCGGCCTTATGGCAAAACCTTCCGGGGATATTATCGAGCTTCCCATACGGTCGAACTTCAAAGAGGGGCTGTCGGTTATCGAATTTTTCATTTCCACCAACGGCGCCCGGAAAGGGCTGGCCGATACTGCGCTTAAAACGGCCGAGGCGGGGTATCTTACCCGCAGGCTCGTTGACATAGCCCAGGATGTAGTGGTAAATGAGCACGACTGCGGCACCATTAACGGTATCTCCTACTCGGCCATCAAAGACGGCGAGGATATTGTAGAGCCGCTTTCCGACCGCATCGTGGGCCGCTATACCCTGGAACGGGTAAAGCACCCCATTACCGGCGAGCTTATCATCGACGTGAACGAGGAAATTACCCAGGAAACCGCGGAAATTATCGAAAAGGCGGGGGTGGAGACGGTCCGCATACGGACGGTTCTTACCTGCGAGGCCAAGCACGGGGTCTGCCGCAAATGCTACGGCAGAAATCTTGCCACCAACCGTGCGGTGGATATAGGTGAAGCTGTCGGCACTATCGCCGCCCAGTCAATCGGGCAGCCCGGCACCCAGCTTACCATGCGTACCTTCCATATCGGCGGCGCGGCTACCAAACTGAGCGAGGAAAACAGGACTTTCTTTAAATACCCGGTTTATATCAAGGACCTGGAAGGGACCCATGTGGAGCTTGAAGACAGTTCCGGGTCCAAGGGGGGCCGGTGGCTCTTTACCAGAAGGGGCCACGCGGTGATAAACAAGGTGCTGAAGGAATTCAAGCTGGAGCCGAAAGACGAGCTTCTGGTTGTCGAGGGCCAGCGGGTCAACCGCGATACGCCGGTTATCAGGCACGGGAACAAAGAGATAAAATCTTCAGAAATCGCCTATACCATGGTACTGGAGGACGCGAAGGCGCGTACCCTCTACCTTATCGGGCAGGATCAGAAGATCGAAATCCGCAACGGTTCGGAATTTCTGGCAAAGAAAGGGGATGTGGTCGGCCCGGAAAAAACCGTGGCTACCTTCGACCCTTTCTCGGACCCGATTATCGCCGAAGTTTCCGGAACGATAAAGTACGAAGATATTATTCCCGGCACTACTCTGAAGGATGAGGTTGACGAGGAAACCGGCAATATTCAAAAGCGCATCACCGAATTCCAGCTTGAAAGCAAGCAGCCCCGCATCTTTATTACGGATGACGCGGGCAATGAAATCGCCTCTTACTTCCTCCCCGGCGGGGCCTATATCCAGGTTGACGAGGACGAGAAAGTCAGCGCCGGGCGCACCCTCGCGAAGACACTCAAAGAATCGGCAAAGGCCATGGACATTACCAGTGGCCTTCCCCGGGTAAGCGAGCTGTTCGAGGCCCGCAAGCCTAAAAGCCCCACAGTGCTGGCCCAGATATCGGGTATTGTGTACTTTAAGGGTATTGTAAAGGGCAAGCGGGTAATAATCGTGCAGGACGCCCTGGGCAAGGAATTCAAACACCTCATCCCCATGACCAAACGGCTGCTGGTCCGGGACGGCGATTCGGTCGAGGCCGGCGAGGCGCTCTGCTCCGGCGCGGTCAACCCGCACGACATACTGCATATCCTGGGCGAGTCTACCCTCCAGCGCTACCTGATGGATGAAATCCAGCAGGTGTACCGGCTCCAGGGCGTGTCCATTAACGACAAGCATATCGGCGTTATTATCCGCCAGATGATGCGCAAGGTAGAGATTGTGGCGGTGGGGGATACCAGGTTTATCTTCGGCCAGATGGTGGACAAGTACCGTTTCCACGAGGAGAACAACCGGGTGATCAACGAAGGCGGGCAGCCGGCTGTGGCGCGGCCCATGTTCCAGGGGATCACCAAGGCCAGCCTTAACATCGATTCCTTCCTTTCGGCCGCAAGTTTCCAGGAAACTACCCGGGTGCTTACCAACGCCGCCATCGCCGGAAGCACCGATTCCCTGCACGGCCTCAAGGAGAACATCATCATCGGGCATCCCATCCCGGCAGGTACCGGCATGAAACGCTACCGGGGCGTGAAACTTTTCGACGAGGACAGCCAGGACCTTGACCAGTACATGGAAGAGATTCTGGAAAAGCGGCGGCTTGAAAAGATGGCCGAGCCTACTGCCGAAGAGGATTTCAACACGGAAGAACCGGAGCCCGAAATGGAAATGGAAATGGAGACGGAAGCCGAAGAATAGTGGAAAAGCTACGAATTTTAATTCCCAAAGGCAGGATATACGAAGGTATCGCCCGGCTCTTTGCCGACGCCGGTTTCAATATCACCCTGACGGACCGGACCTACAGGCCCAGAATCCCGGCGGACTGGCTGGACGCGAAGATCATGAAGCCCCAGAATGTCGGCGAACTTTTGGAACTGGGAAGCCACGACGCGGGCTTTACCGGGATAGACTGGATACGGGAAAGCGGCGCCGATGTGGTAGAGCTGATGGACCTGGGCTTGGACAGGGTGCGCATCGTAGCGGCCGTGCCGGCGGAGCTTGACGACCGGGCGCTGAGAAAGAAGAAGATTGTGGCGGCTACCGAGTACGTGAATCTTGCCAAGGCGTGGCTTGACGCCGAATCTTTTAATTACCGTATAGTCCGCACCTACGGCGCTACGGAAGTTTTCCCCCCCGACGACGCGGACATGATTATCGACAATACATCTACCGGCCGGACCCTGCGGGATAACGGACTGCGCATAGTCTCGGCCATCATGGAATCGTCCACCCGCTTTGTCGCCTCAAAGGCCGCTCTTGCCGACCCTGAAAAACGGGGCCGTATTGAAGAGCTTGCCATGCTTTTCAGGGCGGTGCTGGACGGCCGGGAACGGGTGATGCTGGAGATGAACGTACCCAAGGATCTGTTCCCGGCGCTGGTGACGAGCCTCCCGGCCATGCGCAGCCCGACCGTGGCCCCGCTCTACGGCGACAACGGCTACGCCGTAAAAATAGCGGTAAAAAAAAGCGAAATAAGCGATCTGATCCCCCGTCTCAAACGGCTCGGGGCCGGCGATATAGTAGAATACGATTTGAGGAAAGTAGTGCCGTGATCTGCACAGGGGATATTTAGCTGTCTTTGGAGACGGCGATCGGGGGTATTTGTGAGCAGAACTGCCAGGCTGACACGGAAGACCAGGGAAACGGATATTACCGTAGAGCTTAACCTGGACGGGGCCGGAAAGGCGAAGCTGGACTATCCGATAGGTTTTATGGCCCACATGCTGGAAACTTTTTCCAAACACGGGCTTTTTGACATTGAGATACAGGCGTCGGGCGATCTGGAAGTTGACCAGCACCATTTAGTGGAAGACACCGGAATCGCGCTGGGGCAGTGTTTCGCGAAAGCCCTGGGGGACAGGCGCGGCATCAGGCGCGTGGGGAGCTGCCTCTACCCCATGGACGAAGCCCTGGCGCGCGCCTGCGCGGATTTGTCGGGCCGGGCGTTCCTTGTATTTGAGGGGAATTTAAGCGGGATACCGCTGGTGTCCCTGCCGGCCCGTTCTTCGGGCGGGGCCTCTTTCCAGACCGATACGGTGGAGGATTTCTGGCAGGGCTTTGTCTCGGCGGCGGGTCTTACCCTGCACCTTGACGTGCTGCGGGGGCGGGGCGATCACCACAAGGCGGAAGCCCTGTTCAAGGCCGCGGCCAGGGCGCTGCGGGAGGCCTGCGAAATTGACGGGCGGGCGGCGGACTCCGTCCCCTCGACCAAGGGCATCCTGGGCAGCGCCCCTATGGCGGTACTTGCGTGAGCGCCCTGATCGGGGTGCTGGACTACGGCGCCGGGAATCTCGGGTCGGTAATGAACGCCCTGGAACGCCTCGGCGCGAACGCCCGCTTTGTGGCCGCCCCCGGGGAACTGGCTTCCCGCGAAAATACGCCTTACGCGAAGCTCCTCTTTCCCGGGGACGGGCATTTTGGCACAACCATGGAATCCCTTGAAAAGTCGGGGTACGCGGAAGCGCTGCGTTTTTGGATAAACGAGGACCGGCCTTTTCTGGGAATATGCATAGGCTTGCAGGCGCTGTTCGGGGCCTCCGAGGAAGCGCCGGGCGTAAGGGGCCTTGGCCTGATCCGGGGTACGGTAAAGCGCTTCCCCGGACGCAAGGTACCCCAGATAGGCTGGAACAATACCAGCGCCCGGACCGGTTCCGGGCTCTTCAGGGGGCTGCCCGAGGATTCGTTTTTCTACTATATACATTCCTATTACGTGGAAAGCGAAGAAAGCGGCGCGGTTGCCGCCACGGCCGGCTATTACCTTGAATACTGTTCGGCTGTCGAGCGGGGCAATCTCGCGGCGGTGCAGTTCCACCCGGAAAAATCCGGAGCCGCCGGCCTGCGCCTGCTGGAAAACTGGCTGGCCGGATAGCGGCGTATCTGCCCTACCAGCCTGCCGCATCTGCGGATTTTTGCGTATCCGCGCATAAAATTCCGATTACGGAGGAAGGCAATTGAACAAGAAAAAAAACTACGGGCTGCCCTACTCGCTGTCCATGGGTATCTGGTTTTCTGTTTTTTTCCTGGCGCCGCTGCTGATCATCGTGGTCTACAGCCTTTTGAAGAAGGGCCTCTACGGCGGCGTTGTGTGGCAGTTTTCACTGTCCGGCTACCGAGGGATGCTCAACCCGAACATCATGCTCATCACCGGCAGGACGCTGGCGGTGTCGTTAGTCGCCACGCTTATCACCATTATCATTGCAATGCCCTGCGGTTACTATATGGCGAGAAGCAGGCACCAGACAGCATTGCTGCTGGCGATCATCGTCCCTTTCTGGACCAATTTTCTTATCAGGGTTTTTGCCTGGATGAATATCCTGGGAAACAACGGCTTTCTCAACGAATTCCTGATGTACATCGGGGCCATCGACGATTATATACATTTTCTGTACAACCAGGGCGCGGTAATCCTGGTTTTGGTGTACATGTACCTTCCCTACGCGATTCTGCCCCTGTTTTCCACCATCGACAAATTCGATTTTTCCCTGCTGGAAGCCGCCAGGGACCTGGGCGCCACCAAGGCGGAGTCGGTGGCCAAGGTGCTGCTGCCCAACATACAGAGCGGTATTTTTACCGCCCTGCTTTTTACCTTTATCCCGATATTCGGGGCCTACGCGATACCCCTGCTTGTCGGCGGGAAGAATTCCTATATGCTGGGAAACGTTATCGCCGACCAGTTGACCAAGAGCCGCAACTGGCCCCTGGCCTCCTCAATATCAGTGGTACTAACGGTGATCACCACCGTGGGGGTGATGGTGATGATGAATATGCAGCGGGGGGAGACCGCCCGGCTGGTTGATGTAAAAGGCGGGAATGCCAAATGAGTTTTAAAAACATTGTCCGTAACGCAATTACCTCTCTCAAACCCCGCGTATCTGCCGGAGAATCGGCCCGCCATGCCCGGCGCGCCCTGCGCAACCCCTCCCTGTCCAAGACAGCGTTCTACCTGACAATTGTTTTTCTGTTTTTGCCCCTGGTAGTCCTTATCCTCTATTCTTTTAACAATGCCAAGGGCATGAAATGGGCGGGTTTTTCCCTGCACTGGTACGAACAGCTTTTCTTTCATTCAAAGGATCTCTGGCGCTCATTCCGGAACAGTGTCCTTATCGCCCTAAGCTCGGCGCTTTCTGCCACGATAATCGGGACCCTGGGGGCAATCGGGGTAAACTGGTACAGGTTCCGCATGAGAAGCTATATACAGGCCGTTTCGTTCCTGCCTATGGTACTGCCCGAAATCATCATAGGCGTGTCCCTCTCGATCTTCTTCGCCGGGCTGGGAATCAAACTGGGCCTTCTTACCATTTATATCGCCCATACAACTTTCAACCTGCCCTTTGTCTTCCTTATGGTGATGGCCCGGCTGGACGAATTCGATTTTACGATTATCGAGGCGGCGCACGATCTTGGGGCGGACGAGAAACAGACCCTCTTCAAGGTAACTATTCCCATTTGTATGCCGGGTATTGTGTCGGGCTTCCTCACGGCAATTACTATTTCTCTGGAAGATTTTGTGATCACCTACTTTGTGGCCGGGCCCGGATCTTCCACCCTGCCGATCTACATCTATTCGGCAATACGCTTCGGCGTATCTCCGGTGATCAACGCCCTTTCCGTAGTGATGATCGTGGGTACCGTGCTGCTCACCTACTGCCTGCGGAATTTCCTCAAGTACATCGCCGCGAAATGA
>JAIRYB010000243.1 GCA_031267955.1 Spirochaetaceae bacterium
ACCAAATTCGACCGCCCGGCCTTTTACAGGATATGCTCCTTCTCGCGGATAGACGTGCTTGTAACCGACCTGAAACTGAACGAGCAGTGGGAATCGCTATTAATGCAAAACGGCGTGGAAATAATCTACGCCGCGGACTAATATTAAACCTGCCCCGCTGCCGTTCAGCCCCGGATAAACGCATAGGTCAAAGGTATCTTCGAGAGATGCCCTGATAGTAATTCCTTCAGGCTGCCAGCACGGACAGCCGGGTAAATTTGACCCGTATTGCGATTACGGCCTTTCCGAACCCGCGCAAAACCGCTATATTTAAGCAATGCGATTGACAGGATTACGAAAATATTACAGCTCTCCCGCTATTTTTGTTTTATTACCGCTGTTTTTAATTTCCTGCAAACTGGCTATCGCTCCGGAAAACGAGGAAGAATCTGTCGAGGAGATGTACGCCGGGAGAAGCCGGCTGAATTTCCAGGCTGTCAGCATGGTCAATAACAAAATTTACGAAGTGAATGCGGTCCTTCTGGCGGAGAACGATGCCTGCGCTGTTTACGGGGATCCTAAAGAGAAAATTTTACCGTCTACCGCCGAGAAAATCGCCGGGGAATACAAGGACCGCATAGCCCTCAGCATAACCAAGGCTTTCGGTAATTGCCCCGCCGGGAAAACCGTTATTCTCCTTCTGGATATAATTGACGGGTATAAAAATCAAGGTGACGCTTATACCGCCGGTTATTTCGATCTAAACAATGTATTCCCGAAGAGTCTTATAAAGAGTTCAAATGAAATGCCCATGCTTTACGTTGATGTAAACCCGGGCGGGCCCGGTACTGATCAATTTTATTCTACTATTGCCCACGAGCTTCAGCATCTTATCAATTTTTACTCCCGGTATAACAGAAAAAACCCCAGCCTTGAAAATATAACAAAGCAGGGGGAATTAAACGCGCTGATTGGATCCATAATGCAGGATACCTGGGTAGACGAGGGGCTTTCGTCCGCGGCGGAATATATCTACAACAAGGCATCGGAAAAAAACCGCGCGGGGAACTGGCATATTCAGGACAAGATAAATTATTATAACAATGCGGATATTTACTATACGAAAGGGCAGAGCAAAATTGCTGCGGGGAATAATTTTTTTACATGGATAAACGATGATTTTGCCTACGATGAGTATATAACCGTTTATCTATTTTTCCAGTGGCTCAGGATTCAGGCGGATAATGATGTGGATATTTACCGTTCCATCATTGAATCGGAATACACCGACTACCGGGCGGTAATTGACGCGGCGTGCCGGTATATCCCCCGCCTTTTTGAGGGAGCGGAGTTTGACGATAGAGAGGCCTGGGAGCGGATTCTTGAAACCTGGTTCGCGGCCAATTATATCAACGCCCCGGAAAAAGAAAACGCCGCGCTCGGCCTTTTCGGGTACAACAGCGAATTTACCCTCTCCCCGCCCATGATGTCCGGTAAAAGTATTTCACTTTATCCCGGCGACGGCGTGTACAGCAAACTGGCCGGCAAAACCTTCGCGTATCCCGAGTCGCCCGCGCATATCCGTTACGCCGCTCTGGGCAAGACAGAAATTCCGCTGGCGCGTATTACCCAGGGTACTCCCGGCAAGGGGGACGCGCTCCTTACCTTTAACGCCAATCACGATATAACGTCGATTGCCGCCGGTCCTGCCGAAACCGGCGTTCTGGCGGACAGGGAAACTGTCCCGGCGGAAGATCCCGCGCCCGGCCGTATGGCGGATTTGCCGGCAACGCCCCGCCCGATTGACAAGCGCCTCCCGATCCGTTTTTAGGCTTTCCCCTGTCAAGGCCGGTACGATCCGCACTTGCGCCGCCCGGGCGATAGTGGTATATTTCAACCCAGCGTTTTATCAGGGGGGAAGCTATGAAAAAAGTCAGGCTTGGCAAAACGGGTCTTATGGTAAGCAGGGTTGCCCTGGGCGGCATACCCATCATGCGGGTTCCAAAGGCTGAAGCGGCGGAACTGGTCCGGGAGGCAATCGGGCTTGGGATAAACTTTATCGATACGGCCCATGTTTATTCCGACAGCGAGGAAAAAATCGGCGAAGGGATAAAGGGGATTAGGCGGGAGGACCTTGTTATCGCCTCGAAATCGCCGGCCAACGATAAAAAAGCGTTTAACGAGCACCTTGAAACCAGCCTTAAACGGCTCGGCGTGGATTATATTGATATTTACCAGCTGCACAATATCGGCTCCGGCGCGCGGCGCGACGCGGTCCTTGCGCCCGGCGGCGCGTACGAGGGGCTTGTGGAAGCGGTCAGGGCGGGCAAAGTACGGTTCCCGGCGTTTTCGAGCCACAGCCTCCCCATAGTCCTTGAGCTTGCAAAAAGCGGCAAATTTTCCGTACTTCAATTCCCCTTCAATTATATTGATTACGAGGCGGAAAAAGATCTTATCCCGCTCGCAAAGGAACTTGATATGGGTTTTATCGCGATGAAACCCATGGGCGGCGGCCTTTTGGACAACGCGGGGCTTTCCTTCCGTTATCTTCTACAGTACGACAGCGTTGTTCCCGATCCGGGCATTGAGCGGATAGAGGAAATACGGGAGATCGCGGCTATTGTTGAAAAAAACGAACCCTTAAGCGGGGAGGACCGGAAAGAAATAGAAAAACTGCGCGCCGAATTCGGGCCGTCGTGGTGCCATCGCTGCGATTACTGCCAGCCATGCCCGCAGGGCATTCCCATAAGCTCGGCCCTGGGCGCGAAAAGCAGCATAAAGCGCTTTTCCCCGGCCCGCTGGCGGGAGCTAATCGGGCCGGCCCTTGAGAGCGCCAGGAACTGCCTTGAATGCGGCGAGTGCGTGAAGCGCTGCCCCTACCACCTTGAAATCCCGAAGCTGTTGAAAGAAAGCATCGCCTTTTGGGACGACCTGAATTCCGGGGCCGCTTAAAAGTCTTTACAATACCCGGTAATAGCCGCACTTAAGGTAAAAGGATTCGTCATAACCCAGCAGGATGGGGTGATCCGGGGCCTGGGAACGGAAATCAATCTGGATAAGGCGCCGGCCGGCATCGGCGGCGGCCGACGCAATCACGCGCTTGAATGTTTCCTCGCCGACAGCCTGGCTGCATGAACAGGTGACCAGGCAGCCGCCTCTTTTAACAAGCCTGACGGCGGAAAAATTGATTTCCCGGTAGCCGCGCAGCGCCCCTTCCAGGGCGGAACCGGACTTGGCGAACGCCGGGGGATCCAGGATAACCAGGTCAAATTTTTCCGCTTCCCGTTCCGCGCGCCGCAGGTAATCGAATACATCGGCCTCGACCGCGGTAATTCTGTTTTCCACGCCGTTGAGCGCGGCATTTTTCATGACCGTTTCCAGCGCCGCTTTTGACACGTCCACCGCGATAACTTCGCTTGCCGCGCCGGGCCGGGCCGCGTGTACGGCAAACCCGCCGGTATAGGAGCAGGCGTCCAGTACCCGGCCCCCTCCTGTGCAGGAGGAGGCCCGCAGGCGGTTTTCCCGCTGGTCCAGAAAATGGCCGGTTTTCTGCCCGGCCTCCGGGTTTATCGCGAAGGGAAGGCCGTTCTCAAAAATTACAATGCCGCCCCGGGGAAAATCCCCCCGGATAAGCCCTTCCCTGGGCAGGAGGCCTTCCAGCCCCCGCACCCTGGCGGCCGACTTTTCGATGATCCCCCTTGGCGGCCCGAAAGCCCCTTCCTGGGGGGAAAGCGGCGCGGAAAGCGTTTCCGTAAGCGCGTCGAGAATTTCCTCCCGCCTCTCGTCCATGCCGTAGATGAGGAACTGCACCACAAGCCAGGATTCAGGCGGCCCCAGCGCCGCTTCGGCGGCGGCAAAGGTAACGGGCCTTTCCGCGCACTTCGCCTCCAGGTCCGCGAGGGGCCAGCCCGCAAAACGGTCGATGATAAGGCCGGGGAGGAAGTCCGCCTCGGCGAACACAAGCCGCCGGGATTCAAGGCGGGGGCCGGGGCCGGACAGGCCGTCCACTTGTACCCGGCGCATGACGGCCTCCCGTATGCGGTGTTTGAAGAAACCCTTGTCCACTCCCTCTTTTGAAGGGGAATAAATGCGGGCGCGTATCTTCGAATGGGGGTTTGCAAAAGCGCGCCCCAGATACTGCCTGCGGGAAGTTTCCACATCGGCAAGTTCTCCGGGAATGAGTTCCGCCCCGGGGGCGTCCCTGTCGGGGTCCCGGCCTTCCAATACTTTCGCGATTTCGTTGTCGTAAACCCAGGGGTGGCCCGCGCGGATACGGCCTTCCCTGCCGGGTTTTATGATAATGCGTTTCATGATTTTCGGCGGGCCGTACCCCCCCGCCGGACAATAAATTCCTGCTTTTCCGCCCAGGGGTTTTCCGCGGCCCGCTCCGCCCGGGCAAGAAAGTATTCCTGCGCGCGGAAAGGCTCCTCGTCTTTTTCAGGAACGCGCCTGGACCAAACCCCGTCCGCGCCGAGCCGCCATGCCTGCTGGTTGTCGCGGAAACAGGCTTCCAGAATATCCCGGACTTCTTCGCGTATATCCGCCTGAAGTACCGGGAACATCAGCTCGACCCGCCGTTCCAGGTTACGGGGCATCCAGTCGGCGCTGGAAAGGTACACTTCCTCGTTTCCGCCGTTGGAAAAACAGAAGATACGGGAGTGTTCAAGGTAGCGATCCACTATGCCCGTAACCTGGATGTTTTCGGAAAGGCCGGGTACGCCGGGGACCAGTGTGCAGATGCCCCGGACATTGAGCGTTATTCGTACCCCCGCCTGGGAAGCCCGGTATAAGGCTTCGATAACGCCGCAGTCGGCCAGGGAATTCATCTTGGCCATGATGCGGCCGGGGGTTTGCGGGCTTGACCGCTTTGCCTCCCGGTCTATCAGTTCGATAAGCCGGTACTTCAGATTGGTCGGGGCGATCACAAGCTGCCTTGTAGCGTGGATTACCGAATAGCCGGTGATCATGTTGAACAGCAGCCCCGCGTCAAAGGCAATGTCCTCCCGCGCGGTAAAGATGCCTATATCCTCGTACAGCGCCGCCGTCTTGTGGTTGTAGTTCCCCGTGGAAAGGTGGACGTAGCGCCTTATCCCGTCCTGTTCCTTCCTGATTACAAGGGTGACTTTGGCGTGTACCTTGAGCCGCGCAAGGCCGTAGACCACAATGACCCCGGCTTTTTCCAGACGGTTTGCCCAGGTAATGTTCCGGGCTTCGTCAAACCGGGCTTTGAGTTCCACAAGGGCGGTTACATGTTTTCCGTTTAACGCGGCTTCTTCCAGCGCCCGGATTATGGGGGAGTCCCCGCCGGTACGGTAGAGCGCGGTTTTTATGGAAATTACCTGGGGGTCCTGCGCCGCGTCCCGGAAAAAACGCAGTACCGGATCGAAAGACTGGTAGGGCAGATGCAGCATCACGTCGCTCTGGCTTATCCTGTCCCAGAGGGACTCTTCCTCGCTAAAGGCGTTCTGGGGATAGATACGCCGGTTCTTCAGCCTGAGCTTGTCAAAGCCCGGCGTGTCGGCAAGGGCGGAAAGGCTGTGCAGGTCCAGGGGCCCGTCTATCTCGTAGAGATCGTCTTCTTCCAGTTCAAAACGCCGGGCCAGCGCTTCCTTAAGCCTGGCGCTTCCCGTTGTATAAACCATGCGGACTACCCGGGAAGAATCCCTCCTCTCAATAACCTCTTCCATCGCTTCCATAAAATCTTCGTCCCGTTTTTCATCAACAGAAAAATCCGCGTCCCTGTTCACATTGAAAAGCATGCTTTCCCTGATCGTATATCCGGGAAAAAGATACGCCCCCCAGCTGAGTATGACATCGTCCAAAAGCGCCCAGCGGACGGCCCCGCTTTCCCCGGCGCCGGTATTGCTGTTCGGCAGCCTGACGGTCCGGCCGACTACGGGGGGTATCTTGACGATCGAGCTGTATTCCGTTGCCTCGCCCCCGTCCGGAGGGGCGGCTTCGGTTTCCAGCAGAAAGGCCGCATGGATGGAAACTGAATCGATCATAAGGTTGTCTTCTTCGTTATCGCCGAAACGGAGCGGGGTAAGAACCGGATAAATTTCCCGCATAAAAAACGATTCAAGAAAATCCATATCTTCAAGCGAATACCTGTCCGGCCTTACCAGTTCCAGCCCTTCCCGTTCAAGCGCGGGAAATATTTCGTTCCGCAGGCACTCGTACTGTTTTTTCACAATGTCCCGCGTTTTCTCCGCCGCGGTTTTGATCTGCGCTTCAGGGCTGATCCCCGCGGGGTCCTGTCCGGCCCCGGCCCGCTTTGCCCGCTTTATCGCGGCGAGGCGGACCATGAAAAATTCGTCGAAATTGGAAGAAACAATAGCAAGAAAGCGGAAACGATCCAGAGGGGGGAGTCCGGGCCGGAGCCCTTCGTCAAGAACCCGGCGGTTAAAATCGATCCACGAAAGATCGCGGTTAAAAAAACGTTTCATGTTAAAATCACTTTATAGCCGAAAGTATCCTGAAACATATCCCCTTTTTCTTCAAGGCCCATAAGTTCAGAACTGATGTCGAAATTTCCCCCGGTGTGGAGAACAATTGTTTCGTTCCTGCGCCCCACGGTGATATTCCGGATACGCTGGGAATGCCCCCGGTCAAGCGCGTCGGCAAGGCGCAGGATAGACGCCATCTTGAGTACCAGAATCCGCTCTTCCCGCTGCAGCGCGATATAGTCGATATCGGCCTGGGAGGGGGGATCGCTGCGGTGGTAGCGGATCACATTGGCGATAACGCCAAGCTCCTCCCGGTGCAGGCCGAAAATTTCCGAATTGGCGATGATGTACTGGCCGTGTTTGTGATGCCCCGATCCCCGGATAAACATGCCTATATCGTGGAGTGTTGCCGCTACTTCCAGCATAACCCTTTCCCTGCGGTTCATGCCGTGTTCCCGGGCCAGGGCGTCGAAAAGAATATTGCACAGAAACGCCACGTGCCGGTTATGCGCCTCGTCAAAATGGTACTTCCGCCCGAGATTCACCGCCGAAGCGATGATCTGGGAATAGAATTCCTCCTGTAGTTCCGAATCCACCCCCAGGGTTAAGTCGATGAGCAGGCCCTCCCTGATAGACACAAAAGGTACTACTACCTGGGCCGCGCTGGTACGCTCCAAAAAGAGTTTGTACACAAGGTTGCCGGGTATAAAGCCTTCCGAATCCGAATAAGGCACCTGCAAATTCTTTACGCATTCTTCGGGGCTGTAGTTCCGTATCGTGTCCACAAACCGGACAAACGCGTCCCGTTCGATAACCCAGCAGTCGTTGTTAAGTTCTTTTCCAATCCGGGTGGCGAGGAACCGCGCGTCGGAACCGGCGATCACAAAAACTTTGACATGCCCAAGCTCCATATCGGCGTTGAGGAATTCGGAAGTGTTCCGCACATTTTCCCGAAGGTAGCGCCCCTGGGACTGGAGGGCATCGGAAACATTGCGGAAATACTGGCCGATCAGGATGGTCCCCAGGTGGATGCTGTGGGCGGCGACCATCTTCCCCTTGCGGAGCAGCATAATTTCTGTTGAACCGCCGCCCACGTCGATGATCATGGAACTGGAGCGCCGGAACTGCGCCAGATCGTTCTTCAGGGCATAGCGCACCGCAAGGTACATAAGCCGGTTTTCCTCAATGCCCTCGACAATGGTAAGCAGAAAGCCCGTTTCCTGGCGAACCCGGTCCACAAACATATCCCGGTTACGGGCAACCCGGAGCGCGCTCGTCGCAATAACGTGAACATTGTCACGGCTGATGCCCCAGCCCGAAAGCAGTTCCTGGTAGTTCCGCAGCACCGAAAGGCATTCTAGAAAAGATTCCCGGGAAACTTCCCCGGAGGTAAACACGTCCCGTCCCAGGGCAACAGGTTTTCCCGCCTGATCCAGGGCCTTCCACCGGGAATTTTCGCCGATCTCGGCAATCAGAAGCCTTATCCCGGTAGAACCAATTTCAAGAATAGCGACAAGATGATTAGTAGTAGTCATACCAGATTCAAAGCCCCCGCTTGGCATTTACCGGCAAGTGACGGACTGAATAATTACAGTTTTTCCATAACAAATTCGATGTTTCCGGGAACGCCGAAAGGTTCCAATAAACCGCCCCCCAGGAATTCGCGCAGCCGTGTTCCGTCCTGGTTAATGTACAGTTTGTCGTTGCTGTTGCCAAGCAGATCTTCCGCCGGGCCCGAAGATTCAACAACCAGGGCGTACTCGTCTTTAATCAGAATATAACCGGCGTAAATATTTTCAAAGTACTCTTCCCACAGATCGTCGGCGGTCAAAGCGGTATCGGGATGGGCCGCAAGCAGGTCCGCAAGAAAATCGCCGAAACCAATTTTGATGCCCTGTTCCGCGCCCTGCTCCGTGCAGCTCAATGACATGCTGACATAAAAAACCGTTTCGGGGAATCCTTTTGATTCGTCGGCAGGAACATTCAAGACGATGGAGCCTTCCCATTCCCCGATTAATTCTTCCGCCGATGTGACCGCGTACCAGATGTCCCCGTCTTCCCCGGGAGTCTCCCCGGCATCTTCCTGAGGCTTGCCGCCGCCGGCGCAGCCTGTAAAAAAGAATACGAAAAGCAGGGCGCATCCTATTAGGTTAATTTTTTTTACCAACACATCCCCCCGGATACCGTATTTTTATGACTATTCAGTCGTAGCGCGATTTCAGAACTTTTCTTGTTCTCTAATGCTTTAACAAAGGGGGCTACCACCCCCTTTCGCTCCCAATCGGCTCATTGAGGGGCCGCCGGCCCCTTCGGAGCTAAAAGCCCCTTCATTCCGCCGATTTTCGCTATCCCCCGCAGGCGACTGAATAGTTACGTATTTTCTATAAATAGTAGTTCATTCAGGATTTATTTGCAATTCCCCGAAAACAGGGAGGGAATTTTAATTCATTGGAAAGCGCGGGCGTAATACGTTGTTGAAACTTTAGTTTGCGCTTGCCGCGCGG
>JAIRYB010000009.1 GCA_031267955.1 Spirochaetaceae bacterium
AAAGGAAATCGTTCGCTGCTTATTGTTTGCTGATTGGTCCGTGCGGTCTGCTTTCCCTCAAAAAACTAATTGGGAAAGCGGTTATTCCGGCTACCACTCTTTAACCGAAAATTTACCCTCCGGTTTGCCTATCCTCATGGTTTCCCCGGCCTGGCTTATGACAAAAAATCCGTTCTTCTTCGCGTATTCCCTTACACTGTCTTCCACAATCGCAGCGGATACCGCCCCCAGCAGTTTCTTGTCCGGCCATTTCCTGCCCTGCCTCCGTATCGTTTCCATCCGCTTTACATGCTCTTTTATATGTTCGGCTTTAAGGTCCGTCTTGACTTCGATCAGCATTACATAATCGCCGTTTTCCAGGACCAGATCAACTTCCGCATAGGTATTGCCGGAAAGGTCCTTCATTTTTAAATTGGTTGAAACATTTTCAAAGGTATACCCCATTTTATTGAATTTTTTCTCGATGTCGGGGATGATCATGTGTTCGACCACGGAGCCGAGCTTGTTTCCCAGCTCGCCCATTTTCCGGTTGAGTTTTTCCGAGGATTCCCTCATCAGCCGCTCTGTCTCTTTAAGCTGCTCCCGGGTTTCCTGAAACCTCCGGTCTGTTTCCAGAGACGCCTCTTTGAGCAGTTCCCGGGTTTCCTGAAACTTCCGGTCCGTCTCCTGGGACATCAGCCGGAAACTTTCCCGGTCTTCGCGCATCAATACCAGCATATCATTTATAGTTACGGCTTGGCCCATGTTTAAAATATACCCCTGCAAGCGCTGTTCTTTCAAGTCTGCGCATTGCCTATTGCCGGCGCAAAGGCGCCGGCCGCCAATTTTCGGCGGAATTTGGTGTCAGTCACCTTTTCAAGCGATAAAAATTTATCCAGAAAAAAGGTGCCTGGCACTTTTTGGGTGCCGGGGGCCGCCGTCATCGAGGCCGTACTCTCACCCGTTATTCACGGCAGGGGCTTTAACTCAGAGCGAAGCAAAGGCAGGGCTTAAACTCCGGTGGTTTTGGAGTGGATGGACAAAGCCTGCCGCTTGTATTTTCACCCGGATGGTACTAGAGTTCAGTATGGATGTTGTTATTCGGGATAGCGCCTTCAAGCATAGCATTTCCGTATATACGATCAATGTTTGCCTTCTTCATATTCATGCGGAGCTTATTCCGGATGACAACCCCGAAAAACGGCTGTTTGTGGGGTTTGACCACAATGCAAACCCGCCGGAGATTACTGGCGTTATGGAAGGCGATACGCTGGTTGTAATTCACGCAATGAAACTGCGCAGCCAGTTTTACTATTTATTGAAAGAACAAACTATATGAATCAAGAATACGATGTTGATGTAATTGTTCAGGAAGTCGAAAATGCCGTACTTGCGGGAAAATACCGGTTTGCCACAGAGGAAGAAAAGATGCTTGTCCGCATCGGCGCTCTGGAAAATATTGTCCACTCCTATTAAAGAAGCAATAACGAATATTGCCGCACAAAAAGCTGCTGCCGGGTTGTAGGGGGCCAGGCACCAAATTTCCGGATAAATTTTTATCGGGAAAAAAGGCGCCGGGCACAGTTTTGGCTTGAGGGAACCGCCAGCGGACGGGGCTGAGACCGGGGCCGGAAGCAGCAGGCAATGCGCGGGGGAAGCCGGGAAAACCGGCGGCCCCCGCGGCCCTACGCGCTTTTCAGCTTTCCGTGCAGTTCCCTGATGGCGTCCATCCAGCGCGGTATATCGATCTGCTGGGGGCAGCGGGCCGCGCACTGGCCGCAAGCGACGCAGGAAGAAGCCTGCGATTTTTCCTCCAGAAGGCGGTATTCCATTTCGAACAGGAATTCCCCCATGGGGTGCTTATTGGCCAGGGCAACCTGGTAGTTGTTGTAAACGGCCAGGTTTTTCGGAATTTCAACCCCTTCCGGGCAGTCCATGCAGTAACGGCAGCTTGTACAGGGAACAGTCGCCGAACTGCGGTAGGCGGCAAGGGCCTGTTCGATTACCCGGTATTCCTGTTCGGAAAGGGGCCTGAAAGGGCTCATGGTAGCGATGTTGTCTTTGAGCTGATCCAGGCTGGTCATGCCGCTCAGAACGACCTGCACATTGGGAAGCGAAGCCGCGTAACGGATGGCCCAGGAAGCCGGGCTGGCCTTGGGGTCGGCCTCGCTGAATATCCTGACGGACGCGTCGCAGAGTTTTGCCAGAGTTCCTCCCCGTACCGGCTCCATCACGTTTACCGGTATACCTTTCCGGGTAAGTACCTCGTACTGCTCCTTCGCGTTCTGGAGCTCCCAGTCAAGGTAATTCAGCTGGATCTGGGCAAAATCCCAATCGTACTTATCAACAACTTTGCGCAAAAGCTCAGGCCGGTCATGGAACGAAAAACCCAGATGCCGTATCAGCCCCTGTTTTTTCTTTTCTTTAAGCTGTTCGTACACCTTGTTCTGTTCCGCAATCGGAAGATGCGCGTGGTTGATATTGTGCAAAAGGTAAAAATCAAAATATTCGGTTTTGCATTTTTTAAGCTGCTCGTTAAAGATCCTGTCCACATCGGCATAGTCCTTAACCGCCATCAGGGGCATCTTGGTCGCCAGATTATAACTGCCCCTCTTGTGGCGGGAAAGGGCCTCGCCCGCGAAAGATTCCGAATTACCCTCGTGGTACATATAGGCCGTATCGAAATAGTTGATACCTTGATCCAGGGCAAGGTCAACCATCGCCGTGGCATGGGCCGTGTCAATTTCATTGGAACCGTTCTTGCAGGGAAGGCGCATAAGGCCGAAACCGAGCAATGAAAGCTCCCCGTTCTTAATACTTCTTTTTTCCATGATTATACCTCCAAAAAGCCGCTGTCCATTACAGTATAATAACCCCTTGGAGGTGCTGTAAGTCAAGCGCACGCTTTGGGGACCGGCAATTTTGCAGTACAGTCCGGAATTCGGCCGGCGTCCCTGCCGGCCCGCCGCGCCGGTTAAATTTACCTTATACGCAGCGCCCGCATGGCGTTTGTTATGGCAATAAGCGCGACCCCCACATCCCCGAATACCGCGGCCCACATAGTCGCGATGCCCAGCGCGCCAAGCGCCAGGATCGCCGCCTTGACCCCAAGGGCAAAGATGATATTCTGCCAGACAATAGCCTTGGTTTTCCGGGCTATCCGTATGGCGCCCGCGAGTTTTGACGGCTCGTCGGTCATGAGCACCACGTCGGCCGCCTCAATTGCCGCATCGGAACCGAGTCCGCCCATGGCTATGCCTATGTCGCTACGGGCAAGGGCCGGCGCGTCGTTGATGCCGTCCCCTACAAAGACAAGGCTCCCCCCGGTTTCCCGGCCCTCTTCCAGGGCTTCCAGCTGGGCAACCTTGTCCTGGGGCAGCAGTTCCGCGTACACGGCGTCCAGACCGAGCTCGCGGCTGATGGCTTCTCCGGCAATTTTACTGTCGCCGGTCAGCATGACCACCTTCCTTACCCCGGCCTCCTTCAGGCTTTGTACCGCCCGCGCGCTGTCCGGTTTGGGTTCGTCGGAAATTACAAGGCAGCCCGCGTACGTGTTTTCAATAACCAGATGCACCAGGGTCCCGGGGATCGCGGGCCTTTCGCAAACTATGCCTTCGGCGGCAAGCAGGGAATCGTTGCCGATCAGGACGTCCCTGCCGTCGATCCTGACCCGGATGCCCTTTCCGGCTATCTCGTCGGGCGACCCGATACGGCCGCTTTCAATTTTCCGGCCTGTCGCCCGGCCGTAAGCCTGGCGGATGGAAAGGGCAATAGGATGGTTGGAATACTGTTCCCCGTGGGCCGCGCAGAAAAGCAGTTCATCTTCGGTAAACCCGTCCGCGGGCATGACGCCGGTAACTTTAAAGACGCCGCTTGTAAGGGTGCCTGTCTTGTCAAAAACCACTGTGTCAACTTTGGAAAGGGCGTCAAGGTAGCCGGAACCTTTGACCAGTATGCCTTTTTTCGACGCGCCGCCTATGCCGCCGAAAAAACTTAAAGGTATTGATATTACCAGGGCGCAGGGGCAGGACACGACGAGGAAGACCAGCCCCCGGTTTATCCATTCCGCGAAAACAGCGCCTTCAATAACGAGGGGGGGGATGAGCGCCAGGGCCGCGGCGGCAAATACCACGATAGGGGTATAGTAGCGGGCAAATTTGGTAATAAAATTTTCCGTGGGGGATTTCCTGCTGCCCGCGCTTTCCACCAGCTTGAGTATTTTCGACACGGTAGACTCGCCAAATTCCCGGCTGACTTCGATAATTAAAAGGCCGTTTTTGTTAATGGAACCGGAAAGAATCTCGCTCCCCGGCCCCACGTCCCTCGGCAGGGCTTCCCCGGTCAGGGCCGAAGTATCCAGCGCGGAAAAACCTTCCACAACCAGGCCGTCAAGCGGGACCTTTTCCCCGGCTTTGACCACGATAAGATCCCCGGGGATCACCTGCTCCGGGGGTACGGTGGCTATTTCTTCGCCCTTTTTTACATGGGCAAAGTCGGGCTTAATATCCATCAGGGCCGATATTGACGCCCGCGACCTGTTCACCGCCAGATCCTGGAAGTATTCGCCGACCTGGTAGAAGAGCATCACCGCCGCGCCTTCGGGGTATTCGCCTATGGCAAAGGCCCCGATAGTAGCGATACACATAAGGAAATTTTCGTCGAATATCCGCCCCCGGGAAATGTTCCTTGCCGCGCGGAGCAGCACGTCCCAGCCGATAAGAAGGTAGCTTGCAAGGAATACCGCGAGCGACAACGGCGCTTCGAAATTGGCGATAAGCCCCAGCGCGAAAACCGCCGCCCCCGCCGCCTGGAACGCGCGGTAGGCCAGGGCTTTCCCTTTAAGGCCGGCCCGGCTGTTCTTCGCCTTCTTTTCGTCTTCCACGGAAATCTGAATCCCCGGCTCTATTTCCCGCACAAGCCCGGACGCCTCCTCGATAATCGCGGGCAGCTTGGTTTTATCCGCCGCGCGGATGGTTAGCCTTTGGGAAACAAAATCGAGGATGGCCGCCTGGACCCCCTCGATACGGCCAATCGAAGCCTCGATCTTCCCCGCGCAGTGCGGGCAGTCAAGCCCCGCCAGGCGCATCACCCGCTGTCCGGAAATAACCTGTTCCATACTGACCTCCCTGACAAATCCCGGCGCTCATTCACAAACGTGGAGCAGCCCCAGATCGAAAATATTTTTTACGTGATCGTCGTCCAGCGAGTAGTAGACTACTTTCCCGTCCCGGCGGTATTTGACCAGCTTGGTCTGCCTGAGCGCCCGGAGCTGGTGCGATATCGCCGATTGGGTCATGCCCAGAAGAGCCGCGATGTCGCATACGCACATTTCCGCGTTAAACAGGGCGCAGAGTATTTTGACCCGCGTCGAATCGCCGAACATCTTGAAAAGGTCCGCCAGGTTGAGGAGCGTTTCCTCCTCGGGCATGGCCTTCCGGACCAGGCTTACCACTTCCTCGTG
>JAIRYB010000036.1 GCA_031267955.1 Spirochaetaceae bacterium
TTTGCCAGGGCAAACCGCTTTGCGCTTTGCCGAAAATCCCCCAAAAGGCTTGCGGAGGGCCTGCGGCCCGGGGCAAGTCTTACGCTACCCCCCCGGCGCTGTTTTTTCTATCGCCTCCCAAAGGCCGTTAAGGTACGCGGCTCCCAAAGCCCGGTCGTACAGGCCGTAGCCGGGCATCGCGGCCTCCCCCCAGATAGCCCTGCCGTGATCCGGCCTGACCGGGCCGTCATAGCCGATGTCGTGGAAGGCTTTCATGATCGCGAACATATCCAGGGAACCGTCGCCGGAAAGGTGGGCGCATTCCTCAAAATCGCCGGGGCCGTTATGGCGCAGATTCCGCACATGGGCAAAGTGTATCCGGCCTTTCAGGGTACGGATAATGCCGGGAATATCGTTGGCGGGATTCGTCCCCAGGCTTCCGGTACAGAGGGTAACCCCGTGATGTGTATCGCCCGTAAAGCCGGTAATACGCAGGAGGTCCTCTTTGCCCGTCACAATACGGGGAAGGCCGAAGACCGGCCAGGCGGGATCGTCGGGGTGTATAGCCATGTTGATATCGTACTTGCCGCAGACGGGCATGACGCGTTCGATAAAGTATTCCAGGTTGGCAAAGAGCTTTTCCCTGTCTATGCCCCGGTACAGTTCAAAGAGTTCCTTCAGATGCCCAAGCCGCCCAGGTTCCCACCCGGCAAGGACAAAGCCCTTTGACTGGCTGCTTATCGAATCGTTCAAGGCGCCGGGCTCAAGGGAATCGATCAGCTTCTGGTTATAGGCCAGGGTTGTGCTGTTGTCGGTTCTTTTTCGCGCCAGGTCCGTGCGGGTCCAGTCGAAGACAGGCATAAAGTTGTAGCACACCAGGCGTATGCCCGCCTCCCCCAGCCTTTCCAGGGTAGTAATATAATTGTCGATGTACTTGTCCCGTTCCGGGGCGCCGGTTTTAATGGCGTCGTGGATATTGACGCTTTCAATCCCCGCGACGGAAAGCCCCGCGTCCTCCGCGTCTTTTTTCAGCGCGAGTATAGCTTCCCTTTCCCAGGCCTCCCCCGGCAAGGTCCCGTACAGGGTAGTAATAACCCCCGTAACGCCGGGTATCTGCCGTATCTGTTCCAGAGTCACCGTGTCGTAGCCGGTCCCAAACCAGCGCATGGTCATTTGCATGATGTCTGCCGTTTCCGGGCTTTAAATATTTTTACCTATTTTGCCGTATACGGTTTATATATTTTATAACCCGTGTTACGCTAAAGGCCGATAAACCTACTATAGCGGCGGCAAGGATAAGAACACCGGGTAAAAATATTTCGTTCCCGGCGGAAAAATCATCAAAAAAGCTCTTTACAAAAGCCCCGGCCGCCACAATACAGCAGCAGCTTATGACAACCCATACCGCGATATTTTTTACATAGATTGCGTTTGCGATACCCTTTTTCATGGATAGATGTCTCCTTCATAGCCAAAACAAACCATTCGG
Source organism: Spirochaetaceae bacterium (assembly GCA_031267955.1). GTDB lineage: Bacteria > Spirochaetota > Spirochaetia > Treponematales > Breznakiellaceae > JAIRRR01. Next base: position 1,469 of record JAIRYB010000036.1, read on the forward strand.
ATCATTGAACCATTTCATTTGATATTAGTCAAGTTTGCGGGTCGATTCCGTGCCGCCTTAAAGGTGCCAGGCACCGAATTTCTTGAAAAAGAGTGCCAGGCACCAAATCCGGGGCCGGACGCGCCCGCCGCCGTATGGCTGTCTACGCGCCCGGATTGCGGGCTGGAATGTATAACTGCCGGCAGTTTTTCGCGGAATTATCAAATTACGCTTAGCGCGCGTTTCCCCGTTCCAGGTTTGCGGCAGTAAAAAGGCTGTCGTCCAGGGGGACGTTGAATCTGATATCCGACATTTCGATTATTGTGGAATGCTTGTTCTGCACATTGGACATTTCCATTTTTCCGGCGGTCCAGATGCCGTCGATTTGGCGGATGCCGGATACCCGCAGTTCCTTGAGAAGCCGGTTCTGCCTGTCGTAGTAATCAATGGAGGCAATGGTGTACGAATCCTTGCGGACCTGTATGATCCGCCTGCCGTAAGGGTCCCTGCCGTCCTTTGCCTTTGCCTCGACCACCCAGCAGGGTTCCCCGTCGGCCGTCCCTTCCCCCGAAAGGGTAAAGGTATCTTTGCCGAGGCTCCGGCTCCCCATATCTTCGTAGGTAAAATCGGTCCCCATAAAGTCGTCGTCCTTTCCCGAGCCGGTGATACGCCTAACCCGCTTCATTGCCGGGAGGTAGAGCCAGATATCGTCGTCCTGCGCGTCGTTGTCGTAGGAAAAGGACAAGTAGCCCGTACCCGCCACATCCCGGGGGGTTCTAAAAAACATAAGTACTTTTTCCGTATCCCCGTAGTCCTTAAAGTAATACATCACCTCCCTGACCCGGTTCGCCCCTCGGCCGCTTGCCAGGGTCATGGTCAGCCTGTATTGGGCCGTATCCCCGGTATACCGGTCTTCGGCCAGCTTCATGATCTCGTACCCGCTCTGATTCTGCGCGAAAGCCCCCGCTGTTCCCGCAAGCGCCAGTAACGCCGCGGTTAAAACGGAAAACGCTTTTTTGTTCTTCATAATCCTTCCCTCCTGGCTTAAATCCGCCGCTGTTCATTCGAAAGTCTGGTTTGATACCCGCAGCTTGCTGCGCGCAGGCTCATTTCCCGTTACCCGCCGGCGGCCCGAGCGGTTTCAGGCTGTATATCAAAAGCGGGGTTAGAGTATAATCGGCCAGCAGGGCCGAACCCATCCCGATAATCGCGAGCGTCCCCACGTGGAAGAGCATGGCTACGGGGCTGAACGAGTACACGGCGAACATGGCGCACAGTATTACTGTTGTAGTCCCCAGGGTCTTGCCGATCTTCCGGAAAGAAATCAAAACTCCCTGGCGGTAGGACCCGCTCCGTTCCAGTTCCAGCCTTATATGCGTAATAAAGTGGATCGTGTCGTCAACCGCCATCCCCAGGATCATGGGCATGATGGTCATGGTGAGCATGTCCAGGGGTATTTTTGCGTAACCCATGATCCCCCCGATGATGATAACCGGCGCGATATTGGGGATCATGCCGATAAGGGCCGTCCTGAGGCTGCCGAAAACCAGGGCGAGGAGCACAAGGATGATAAGGAAGGATCCGGCAAAGGATTTTAATTCCCCGTAAACCACCTTGTTGTTCATCTCCGCGAAACTCGCGACCATTCCCACTACGGCCGGGTTTCCCCCGGGAAAGCGCGCCCGGGCGGCGTCTTCGGCTTCCTTAACGGTTTTCGCTATCCGCCTGCTGTCGTAGCCGCCCAGTTCCACTGTCAGGGCGGCGGTGGAAAAATCCTCGCTGACCCGGTTGAAGAGATCGCCGCCCCCGGAAATTTCGTAGAGGAAGAGTATCTGGGCAAGCAGGTCCGGATCATCGGGGATGGTATAAAAGGCGGGATCATCCCCGTTCAGGGCGCGGTGCATCTCCTTGACAATTTCGGTTACCGAAGACACCCGGTACTTTGTCCCGGAAATTTTGGTTAAATCCAGGGCGCCCAGGTCCCGGGCGAGAAGGTCGAGATTCCGCATTGTTTCCGGGTCTTTGAAACTGTCCGGCTCGTCGAAACTTACCATCACGGTGTAGGTATAGAGGGAGCCGATCCTGGCCTCGATCATCTCCGCGAGCCGGGCGATATAGGGGATCTTCCTGCCCATAAAAGAAAAATAATCCATGTTTACGGTCATCCCGAACAGGCCGGGAATAAAGGCGGCGATAATAACGAAGGAGATGATGATAACGGGGATACGCTTATTTATCAGGCCTTCCCCAATGCGGTAAAATTTCCGGTCAACAACAGTGCTGCCGGCGGCCCCGGCGGAATCTTCGGCGATCTTGCGGTCCCTGCCAAAACTGAACAGGACGGGTACCAGCAGGACTACGTAGAAGTAGACCGCGAAAACCGCGAGGGCGCTGGTAACGCCGACCCAGCGCAGGGCGCCAATGCCGGTAAAGAGGAAGGAGAGAAGGGAGGCGATAGTGGTAACGGCGGTAAAAAGAATCGGCCAGCCTGTTTCTCCCACCGCGGCGATAAGCGCCTCTTTCCGTTTTCCGGAGCGCCGGAAAAATAACTTGAAGGCGTTTACCAGGTGTATGGCGTAGCCGATGGACAGGGCCATGGCAAGCAGGACGGGCAGGGTCATGAGGTTGGAGTCCGCGGCGATCCCCAGGTGGGCCATGTAGCCGAAGACCGACCCCACTCCCCCGATGATGGTCAGTATCGGGACGACGATTCCCCGGAAGGACCGGGTAAAGACGATGAGGCAGAGGATCACCACGATAAAACCCCCGATGATGCGTACCTGGGTTTCCGCCATGGCGACCTGGTTTTCCTCCCATTCGGTATAGGCCATGCCCGAAGGCTTGAGGCTGTATTTGGGGTTTTGCCATTTTGGGTCCGTGATAATCTCTTGGGCGGCCCGGCCCACGGAGTACATTTCCCGGGACTCGTTTTCGCCTTCGTAATTATAAAGGCGCAGGATAAGCCAGGTTTCCCGGCAGTCGTCGGAGACCATCATGTTTACAAGGGAATCCCGCGACATGATATAGGCGCGTTTTTCTTCCAGTTCCGGGCCGGCCGGGGGGATGCCGTCCTCAAAGGGGCTGCGTACCTCAATGCCCTCGGCCGAACCTATGGCGATGGACATATCGGTAAGGGAGCGCAGCTCCCTTGCGTAGGGAACCTTTTCAAGAAGCTCCGCCCCCAGGTCCCGGATCATGGCGAGCACTTCCGGATCGAAAACATCCTCCGCCTGGACAAGCACGAGGACCTGGTCTTCGTTGCCGAAAAGCTCCTCATAACGGTCCGTGTTGATCTCTATGGTGTCGTATTCGTCGAACCACTCGTCCATATTGTCGCTCGTGGTCATCCTGGGCAGCCCCGCCAGGCCGATAACGGTAAGTGCCGCGAGGGCCGCGAGAAGGGGCCAGCGGTAACGGATCTGGAAAGAGGCGAATTGGGTAAAATAGCGGTTAATGCCGCTGAGGTTCATATCAGCCTTCCTTTTGTTAGTTCTAGCTAACTACAACGCGCTAATGGGCCTGTAAAACTAACCTTCGCAGTATATCCCCCGGCGGTGTTTTAGTCAAGTTAGTTTTTGCTAACCAATTCCGCGGCGGCGGAAAAAAACCGCGCCCCGTCTCCGGGCGTGCCTACCGGACCGCCCGCGCTAAATCCAGCAGCGCCGAATCCGGCCCCCGCCTCCCGACAGCCCATTCCTGCCCGGCGAGCCGGGAGAGGAAAAGCCCGTCATGGCTTGCCAGAAGCAGGGCGCCCTGATATTCCGCCAGGGCGTCTTCCAAAAGCCCGACGGAGGCCATGTCCAGGTGGTTGGTCGGTTCGTCCATGATGATAAGGGCCGGCTCGCGGAAGATACCCCGGGC
>JAIRYB010000073.1 GCA_031267955.1 Spirochaetaceae bacterium
CGGCCAATGATAGATAAAGGCGTCCAGTGGATTTCCCAGTGGGAATTCGAAAGTACCGGAGAAGAAACGCTTAACCGGCTGCTTGACAGAGAACTGTCGATAAAAGACGCGGTTGAGGACTTGTGGCAAAAACTCTCCGCTAAACAGCAACGCATCCAGCATGAACCACGAGCATGACCATTACCCGGATCCGTATACCAACCAGACTTTCGAATGAATTACGGCAGAAACAGGGCAACCCCGCCGGCGATTTCAGCCCGCCGTCTGCCGGACGCGGAGCAGGGCCTCGCTTGCCTCCCGGTAATTGGGGTTAATGGCAAGCGCCCGCTCGTAAGCTTCCACGGCGAATGACCTTTCCCCGGCGGACTCCCGCACCGTGCCGAGCCGGTACCACCAGAGGGCGGACCCCGGTTCAAGCCGTACCGCCGTGGTGTAGGCAATGTCCGCGTGCCGCCATTTTCCTGAAAGCCGGTAAATTTCGCCGATAAAGAAATAGGCTACGGAAGCCCGGTCGCCCTGGGGCAGGGTGTTTACATAGCGCTGCATAAACGAAAGGGATTCCGTATAGTTATTCAGGTAGAAATACGCTTCGCCCATGGTTTCCGTAATCCGCAGGTCGCTCGCAATCCTTAAGGCGCGGGTTCCCCAGGTGATCACGTCGGCGTACTTTCTCTGCCTTTGCAAGGTCCAGGTAAGCACCGTATAGGAATCCATGTTGCCGGCATTGCGGGCGATTTCTTCCCTGCAAATCCGCACGGCTTCGGCATAGTAGCGCTCGGCTTCTTCCATGCGGTTCCGCGCTTCCAGATCCCTGCCGGCGCGGTAGTTTTGCAGCGCGTCATAACGGGAAACGTCCGGGGCCTGCTGGGCTGCCAGCGGCAGCGCGGCCGCGAAAATCAAAACAAAAAACAGGCGCGGCAATGAAGAACCCCGCCCTAAGAGGGGTATTAGGCCCCCCCCGGATAAATTCCGAAAAGCGTTCATGCGATTAGCCCGTTAATAGCGGCGGCGGCCCTGCGGCCTTCGCCCATGGCAAGAATCACCGTGGCGGCCCCAAGAACGATGTCGCCCCCGGCGTATACCCTGTCCAGAGAGGTTTTTTGTGTTTCGTCAACCACGATACGGCCCTTTCGGTCGGCGTCAAGATTTCCGGTGGTACGCACGAGGAGGGGGTTCGATTCGTTCCCCAGCGCGACAATAACCATATCGCAGTCAAACACGTATTCCGATCCGGGAATGGCGACAGGGCTTCTGCGTCCCGAAGCGTCGCTTTCCCCCAGTTCGAATTTCTGAAGTTCCAGCCCGGTTACCCAGCCCTGATCGTTCCCCAAAATCTTCGCGGGGTTCCGCAGGAAATCGAACACGACCCCTTCTTCCATTGCGTGGACCACCTCTTCGGCCCTGGCGGGCATCTCCTCGCCGGTCCTGCGGTAAATGATGTGGACCTGTTCCGCCCCCAGCCGCAGCGCCATACGCGCGGCATCCATAGCCACATTTCCGCCGCCGATAACCGCTACAATTTTTGAATTGTAAATCGGCGTGTCGGCTTTTTCAACATCGTAGGCCTTCATCAGATTCGCCCGGGTAAGGTACTCGTTGGCGCTGGAAACCCCCACGAGGTTCTCCCCCGGGCAGCCGAGAAATTTCGGGAGTCCCGCGCCAACGCCGATAAACGCCGCGTCGAATTTATCCTCGTCAAGCAGTTCCCGCACAGTCCGGGTACGGCCCGCCAGGAAATTTGTCTCGAATTTTACCCCCATTTTGCCCAGGTTTTCAACTTCGGCCTGGACTATGCCTTTGGGAAGCCGGAATTCGGGGATACCGTAAACCATGACCCCGCCGGGCTTGTGGAAAGCTTCGAAGATGTGGACCTCGTGGCCTTCCCTGGCGGCGTCCGCGGCTACGGTAAGGCCAGCCGGGCCGGAGCCGATGACCGCCACTTTTTTGCCTGTCGCGGGTTTTACCGGCGGGACCGTCACCCGGCCGTTGTCCCGCTCCCAGTCCGCCACAAAACGCTCAAGCCTGCCGATGGCCACCGCCTTTTCAACGGATTTAAGGCTTTTCCCCACCGTACACCCCGCCTGGCACTGTTTTTCCTGGGGGCAGACCCGGCCGCATACCGCCGGGAGCAGATTCGTCTCTTTAATAACGTCTATCGCGGCTTTAAAATCGCCTTGCTGGATCTCCGCGATAAAACGGGGAATGGGGACCTGCACCGGGCAGCCGCTCACGCAGGGCTGGTTCTTGCAGCCGAGGCAGCGTTCCGCCTCAAGGCGGGCCTGGCTTTCGGTGTAGCCCAGCGCGACCTCGCTCACGTTCCTGCCCCGCGCGGCCGGGTCCTGGACGGGCATCTCCTGCCCCGGGATAGCCATGCGGTCTTTCACGCTGATTCTCTCGCCCGCGGCTTTGCGTTCCAATATAGGTTTCAGCAGCGCCCGGGCTTCTTCGTCAAGCTGATCCCTGTTTTTTATTTTTTCGGTACTCATTATATCCGTTCCTTTTTTTCCCGTATTATTTTGCCGCCGGCGATGCGGGGGCCGGATGGGGCGGCAGCCCAAGGTCCAAATGGCACTTGTGGTGATCCTGGTCTTCCCGGCCTCTAAACGCCTTCATTCTGGTCATCATATTTTCAAAGTCCACCTTGTAGCCGTCAAATTCAGGGCCGTCCACGCAGACAAATTTGGTTTCCCCGCCTATAGTAACCCGGCAGCCGCCGCACATCCCCGTACCGTCGATCATGATGGTATTCAGCGATACCATGATGGGGGTATTGGTTTCGGCGGCGGCTTTTACGCAGAATTTCATCATTATGGGCGGGCCGATTGCCACCGACATATCCACCCGGGGCTCCCCGGCGCAGTACTCCTTCAGGGGTTCGGTAACCAGGGCTTTCCTGCCGTAAGAACCGTCGTCAGTAACGACGGTAAGCTCGTCGGCAAATTCCCGCATCCTGTCCTCGAAGATCACCAGGTCCCTGGTCCTTGCCCCGATGACCACGGAAACGCGGTTCCCCGCTTCCTTCATGGCCTGGACAATGGGGTACAGGGGAGCTACGCCGATACCGCCCCCGACGCAGACTACGTGGCCGAATTTTTCTATATGCGTGGGGTTTCCCAAAGGCCCCAGAATTGCCGGCAGACAATCGCCGGGATTTTTACGCGCCAGCTTATGGGTAGAGGCGCCCACAGTCTGAAAAACCATGGTCAGAGTCCCCGCCCGGGCATCCGCGTCCGCTATAGTGAGGGGAATCCTCTCCCCCCAGTCGAGATCAGTTTGGACAATAATAAACTGCCCCGCTTTTCTGGCTTTGGCGATTAGCGGCGCCTCTACCACCATTTCGTAGACCTCTTCGGAAAGCTGTTTTTTTGAAAGGACTTTATTCATACCGGCTCCTTGAGATAATATACCATGAAAAATAAATGACGGCAAGTTTGC
>JAIRYB010000176.1 GCA_031267955.1 Spirochaetaceae bacterium
GCTGTGTGCGCCCAGGGTTTTTTCGTAGGCCGCGCGCCAGGCGTCGTACGCGCCGATAAGGGCGCTAAGCCTTTCCGGCGGGATGTGGGTCCATATTCCCGCGCCGGTCTTGCCAACCACGTAGTTCTTGAGATTTTCGAACCAATGGTCGAAATCCGCGTCCCGTGAAGGGATATAATCCTGTTTTTGTGCCATAACGGCCTCCTTGTAAATAGTGAATAATGAGCAGGGGGCGGCTGCCGGGCTGTGGTACATTGCGGTTTGCGTGAGTTCGTAAGCCGCTCCCAGGGGTTCATGGGCCATTTTCAGGAGTTCGCAAGCTGTTCCCGGGGATTCGCGGGATGCTGCCGGGGGTTCGTGAATCATTTTCAGGAGTTTGTAAGCCGTTCCCGGGAGTTTGCGGGCCGTTTTCAGGAGTTCGCGGGCCGCTCCCGGGAGTGGTAAAAAGCATCTTCGGCGGCGGTATGGCGCGGAAGGGGCCGGCAAAAGACGAGGAAGGACGGAAAGGGCGGGGGCGGATCGCCCGCTGTATCCGGCCGGAGGGAAACGGCAAATTACCGGTAAATCCCGGAACGGGCCGGAACGGTCTGAGCCGGGGGCATTGATATTTCGGGGAAAACTACTTAACGCCTGTTGTCGATGGGGGGGGGGGGGGGGGGGGGGGTTAAAGACAGAAAAATGGAGAGAAGGACAGCGCGCCGAAAACTAGGGGCAGTGGTTCATTTCCGGCAAAGTCCCGGTACGGGAACATAGGCCTCTCCTTTCGTTAAATCAGAACTATAGTTTACATGGGTTTGCGTTTTTCCGCAAGAGAACATTATACGATTTATCCTGTTCCGGCTGTGAACGCGGGCAATATGACAAAATCCTGAAATATGTTATAATGGCCGCTTATGGAAACTTATGTGGCCCTTTGCGGGGTCGGGGTGGAACGGGTTACGGCCAATGAACTGCGGAAACTTGGGCTTTCGGTGGAAGATACCGGTTTTGGCCGGGTACGGTTCAAGGCGGATACCCGGGGCTGCTACCGCGCCCTGATGGGCCTGCGCACGGCGGACCGCGTTCTGTGGGAAGCCGCCCGCTTTCCTGCCGCGGATTTCGACGCGCTTTTTGGGGGAATCAGGGACGCCCCCTGGGAGCGTTTTATTCCCAGGGGCATGGGCCTTAAGGTCGACAAAGTCCGTTCCAACCGTTCCCAGTTGAGGGGGATTACCAGCATCCAGGGCATGGCCCACAAGGCGGCGGCCGAACGGCTCTGCGGGAAGTACCGCGTTTCCCGCCTGCCCGAACAGGGCCCTGCGGCGGAAATTCGGGTTTATCTTGAAAAGGACGAAGCCCAGGCCCTTCTGGATCTGTCCGGGGAGCCGCTTTTCAAACGGGGCTACCGGACCGAAGGGGGTATCGCCCCGCTGCGGGAAACCACTGCGGCCTCCCTGCTTTTCCTCGCGAACTGGCGGCGGAAATTCCCGCTCTGCGATCCCCTGTGCGGAAGCGGCACCATCGTGATCGAGGCCGCGCTGTACGCCTGGGACGCCGCGCCGGGGATGGGCCGGAATTTCGCGTTTGAGGGGATGCTGGGCGCCGACCGGCAAATCGAGCGGGAAGTGCGGGAAAAATTTCTCGCAAAAACGGATTTTACCCGCACGATCCGTATTTTCGGCAGCGACGCCGATCCCAAAGCGATAGCGGGCGCGCGCTCAAACCTGCTCCGGGCGTACAGGCTGGCCCGGGGCGAAAGGCCGCGTTCCGGGCCGGAATCTTCCGGGGCAGGGGAAAAGCCGGCCCTGCCTGTTTTTGAAACGGCCAAAATGGACGATCTGAAAGCCCCCTTTGACGGGGAGGGCTTTATCATTACCAACCCGCCATACGGGGTAAGGCTTGGGGAACCCGAAGAGGCGGAGGCGGTTTACCGTGACATGGCCGTGCTGTGCCGGATATTCCCCGGCTGGAAACTGGCCTGTATCACGGACCACGCGGGGTTCGAGTCGCTTTTCGGCAGAAAAGCTGTTTCCTGCCGGGAAATGACCAACGGGGCGATCCGTTCATATTTTTATCAATACGAAACACTGCGGGGCTAAAAATATGTCTATTACGGTAGAACACGATAAAAGGCGCTGCGAAATTCTTGAGAAAGCCCTTGATGTTTTTATGGATGAGGGGTTTGAGGATACGACTATTCAGAAAATCGCCGACCGCTGCGGAATCACCAGAACCACCTTGTACATTTATTTTAAAAACAAAAAAGAAATATTCAACTTTTCGATCAAACAGCTTATGGCCGAGGTGGAAAGAAACATCCAGGAAGCCCGCAAAGCCGCCGCGCTTAATTTTATGGAAAAAATCATCCGGGTGCTTAATGTTATTATTGATAAACTTGAAGGAAACCGCCGGCTGCTCATTGTTGTTCTGGATTATCTGCTCTACCTTTCCAAAAACGATTCCGGCCCGTATCAGCAGGTACGCAAAAGAACCCTGCGCCTCAGGCATATCCTGGCCAATATGGTGATCGACGGGGTAAAAGCCGGGGAATTTGCCGCCGTAAATATCCGGGCCGCGGACGACCTTCTGTACGGCCTCCTGGAATCGGCGATTTTCCGGCTGGCGGTACTCAGGCGGGACACGGTATCGGAGTTAAAGGAATCGCTGGAGCTTGCGGTCCGGCGGTTTTGCAAAACGCCCTGACAGCCCGCCGGTTACGCTACCGGCAAGGCGCGGCCTGGGGATTTTCCCAGATATACCCCGTCCCGGACCGCGAATTCGCCGTTGATGATCACATGGGATAACCCGGCGGGAGGGCTTTCGCCCCCGGTTTCGGCAATGGCGTCCCGGTCAAAGAGTACAAGGTCGGCGTAATACCCCGGCGCTATGCGGCCCCGGTCTTTAAGGCCGAAACGCCCGGCAGCCTGGCCGGTCATCTTGCGGATCATCCTGCCCAGGGCCTCCGCCTTTCCTTCGCGGCTGAGGCGGAGGAATTTGGGGAAGGCCCCAAAGGCGGCGGGGTTCTGCATGCCTTCATCGGTTATCCACGCATCGGTCATGTAGGCGGTTCTGGGGTGCCGGCTTAACAGGTCGATGATACGGTCATTCATGTAGCTATACATGATTACCGTGGTCTCCGCCCCTGTTTCATCTATTATCCCGATATAGGTATCGAATTCGCCGGTCCTTTTTGCCCGGGCGATTTCGCTGATCCGCCTGCCTGTATATTCGGGGCGGGCGGCTCCGGCATAACTTATCTGAATATCGTTGAAGCCAAAACCCAGGAGTTTTCTTGTGGCGAAGATCTCCGCCCGCAGGCGCAGCCGCACCGGGAATTCTTGCTTTTTCTTCGGAGGGAGTCCCCGGTACCAGGCGGGCAGGGCGACGGTGATGGTGCTGGCCCCGAAATCAAAGGGATATATGTCAAAGCTCAGATCCAGGCCCCGCTTATTGGCCCCGTCGATGAGGGAAACAGTTTCGTCCAGGGTATTCCAGGTATTTCTGCCCACAAAGATGACATGAGACAGGTGGGTTTTGGCGCCGGATTTTTCGGCGATCTCCAGTACCTCGTCCAGGGCGCGGAGGTTGTGGGCCCTGCCGAAAAGTTCCGGGTAAGAAGTGGAAAACCGGGAAAGTGCCCGGGCGTGGAAGGTGATGGGTTTGTTATGCCGTGCGGCCAGTTTTGCCAGACGCAGCAATTCCTCCGGACTGCCGTACATACCCGGATCGTACATCAGGCCGAAGGAGATCCCGGCGGCCCCGGCTTCCAGTTCCCCCTCGATAGAACGTTCCATGGTGTCCAATTCCGCCGGGGTTAACGCGCCGGGGCCCAGGCCCCGCAGGGAGGTACGGATAGTGCCGTGGCCGCAGAGGCAGGCCATATTCACCGGTGAATACCTGTCTATTGCCGCCGTCCAGCCCGCAAAAGCCGAAACCTGTTGGTAGTCCGGGTTCGGCGCGAAAAAGGCGAAAAGATCCTTGCCGTGGGGGGTGGCGGGATCGATGCCTACGGTGGAGAATCCGCAGTTGCCCGCCACCTGGGTGGTGATCCCCTGTTCCACAAAGGGCCTGAGGTATTTTTGCGCGTTTGGCAGGACCCCGTAAAAATCATTGTGGGAATGGGTGTCGATAAAACCGGGACTCAGGGTAAGGCCTGCCGCGTCCAGGGTTTCCCCGGTATAACCGGCGGGTTCCCGGTCAAGGACCGCGCTGATCCGGTCACCCTCTACCAGGACATGGCCGGTTTTGGCATTTTCGTCCGCGCCGTCAAAGAATTCCGCGTTTTTAATTAACAGGCCCATGGTTTTCCTCCACTATTTTATCTCCCCGCCGCCATAGGGAATCCGGCCCCAGGGTCAGGCAAAAGGGCAGGGCGGGGAAACCCGCGTTGTTATAAAGATTCACCTTTGTGTAGGGTTCGGCGGCGTAACGTACCTCGTCCACCGGCGGGCCGCGGGTTACGCCGGGTTTGATAACCAGGCTGTCCCCTTCGGTATGGGCCGTAAAACGCCTTATTTCCGCGCCCCGGGCAAAGAGACGGAGCCCCCTCAGCCGGGAACCCCGGATAAAAAGCCCGCCGGCTGAATTGTCAAAGCGGAGCGTGAGGGAGCCGTCGGCGGCGCGGTCCAGCCCCCTTATCCGGGGGGAACTCCAGGGTACGTCAAAACCATAGACCTGCGCCAAGGCCGCCGCCGCAAACCGTTCCCCGACAGGGCCCTTGTTTCCCGGATGTATGTTGTACCGTTCCCCCAGGTCCATGGTACAAACCATCCATGCCAAGGGAATGGTGTCCGCCGCCAGTTCCTGCCGGCGGCGCAGTTCGGGGAAGCTGTCCCCCCGCTGAAAGTGATCCCGCCCAAAGGCGCTCAGCTGGGCAAAGATGAAGGGAAGCTCGTCTTTCCAGGCCCGCCGCCAGCTCCGGACAGCCAGGGCGAAAAGCCGCTCGTAATATTCCGGACGGACATCGTCCCCTTCGCCCTGGTACCAGATGACCCCCCGGCAGGTATAAGCGGCGATAGCCGATACCATAGTTGAGTAAAGCCCGCAGGGACGCCAGGGGTCCCGGGGGCCTTCAAGCTGGAGTTCAAAAAAGGCAGGATCTATTTTTTTCAGGATGTCCCCTGCCCAAATGGGTATCCTGCCCCGCATATAGGCATCGAAGGCAAAACGCATGAAGGGGGACCAGCCTTCCGCCTGCGCTTTCTCAAAGGCCCTTTCATAGGCCCCGTTGTCCTGGTCCTTGATCCGGCCGTAGTATTCGGTCCAAAAACGGGCCAGTTCCCCGTCGGCCCGCAAATCGTCCTCTCCGATCCAGGCAAAGGCGGGGCTGCCGCTCCAGTTACAGCTGATGATCCCCACCGGAACACCGGGTCCCAGTTTTTCCCGCAGCCGGGCCGCGAAGTAGTAGGCCGCCGCCGAAAACAGCGGGGCGTTTTTCCGGGAAAAATAAAGCCAGATTCCCTGGGCGGCAAAATCCCCCCCGGTAAAGGGATCCCCCTTTTGCTGGCCGTCCCAGCTTCGTTTGGGAACCTCGAAATACCGGAGCAGCGGGTCAGGAGGGCGGCGGAAAACATCCCGGCGCCGGCGGTCGTAATCCAGGGAGAATTCCATGTTGGACTGGCCGCCGGCTATCCAGACCTCTCCCACAGCTATCCCCTGAAAAGAACAGGCCGGTTCGTCGTCGCAGAAAATAACCAGAGTGCCGCCGGAAGAAGCTTCCATCGGCGGAAAACATAGTTCCCAGGCGCCGTTTTCCCCCGCAGGGCAGGAAGCCTCTTTCCCGTTCAGGACAGCCCTTATAAAGCTCCGCGCCGGCCCGGTCCCCCGCACCCGGATAGGTTTTTGGCGCTGGAGGATCATGTGATTCTGAAAAACAGCCGGCAGGGCCAGGGTATCTTTCATGGCGGCCTTCCACAAATAAATTCAGTCTTCCTAAGTTCTTGCAAAATCTGGCGGATTTCGCAAGAACCCTTTGTATACTACCCCAGGAGAGGCGAATTCTCAAGCCGCGCTTGAAACATTTTTAAAAACCGGTTAATGTGGGATTGTTGATAAAGAAGAAACGAAATTTCCCGCGAACGCGGAAAGACCCTCCCTGCCGTCCGGTTTTCGATTTATGCAAATTAATGTTGTAATCCATGGGGATTGCGTTGAAGAGTTAAGGAAAATCCCCGCCGGTTCCATAGACCTTGTCTTTGCGGACCCGCCCTACAATATGCAGCTGAAAAATGTACTTTACAGGCCCAATAACACTAAAGTAAACGGCGTTTATGATCATTGGGACAAATTCGGCTCTTTCGCCGAGTATGATTCCTTTTGCGCCGCGTGGCTTGGCGAATGCCGCCGGGTACTGAAAGACACCGGTTCAATATGGGTCATCGGCACATACCATAATATTTTCAGGGTAGGGAATATTATGTTAAATCTTGGTTTTTGGATTCTTAACGATGTTACATGGCATAAAACCAATCCTATGCCGAATTTTATGGGGACGCGCTTTACCAACGCGACAGAAACGCTGTTGTGGTGTTCAAAGAGCGAGACCAGCAAAAAGTACGTGTTTAATCATAAAATTATGAAAAGGTACAACGGCGGCAAACAGATGACATCCGTCTGGCGTATAGGGCTTTGTACCGGGGCGGAGCGGATCAAGGGCGCGGACGGCAAAAAAGCGCATTCCACGCAGAAGCCGGAAGAATTGCTGAAACGCGTAATTTTATCCTCGACAAACAGGGACGGCGTTGTTCTGGACCCGTTTTTCGGGACAGGCACCACCGGCGCTGCGGCAAAAAAACTCGGGCGTAACTATATCGGCATAGAGCGCGAAACCGGGTATGTCGAAATCGCCCGGAACAGGATAGCCGGGATAGGCGAATTATGGGAAGAAGCCGGCTGGCTTGAAGAAGAAAAAAACATACGGTAATTTTCCGGCGCGGCGGCTTTACGGAAAAGGCGATTTATACCATACTGGACTCACCATGATTGACATTTGGAGGGAAGAATTCGCTGTCAGATTCGGCGACATCGACCGGTCGGACCGGCTTACCCTGGCGGCGGTTTTCGATGTGTTCCAGGAGCTGGCGATCAGCCATGCCGAGGAACTGGGCGTCGGGCGTGACGCCCTGGCCGCGTCCCGGCAGG
>JAIRYB010000228.1 GCA_031267955.1 Spirochaetaceae bacterium
GGATTCCTCCAATATGTAGAATTCAGTATAACGCATTGGGGCGTTAAAAAGAACCGGCGAAGATATGTTAAACAGCGCGGATTCGGCGGGGAGAAAAAAGCCCGACGGACTCCAGCCCGCAATTACGCGAATTTATCCGGATAATTCGCAAAAACCAGCAGTTTGTTGCGCTTCGCGTTTAAATCCTCAGAAATCGCCGATCAGGCGATTTTTTACCCTGCGAACTGCGTAAGGAGTCCGTTTATCGTGGTTTTCGCGGCACGAAGCGGCGCAAAAATCCACAAGCGCGACAGGCTGCTAGCGTTCGCGGACCCGCTCACCCAAACCAATCCCTTCGAATACATCTTCCAAGCTGCTGAAACGCAGGGCGGCTTGGGCGTCCAGCGTGGCGGGGGTACTGTTTACTATGACGAGTTTTCCGCCCCGGGCAAGGGTAAGGCGGGGGAGTTCCGCAGCGGGGTTTACCTGAAGGCCGGTACCCAGGACAAGGAGGAGATCGGCGGACTGGGCTTCCGCGCAGGCGGCGCGGCGGGCGTCCAGGGGGAGGGGCTCGCCGTAAAAAGTAATGGCGGGTTTGAGCGGGCGGCCGCATTGGGGGCAGAGGGGGAGGCGGCCCGCGGCAACCAGGGAAGCGGCGCTTTCGTAGGGGACGCGGATACCGGCGCAGCGGAGGCAGTAATGTACGCGGGGGGAGCCGTGGATTTCGATAACCCGGCGGCTTCCGGCTTTCTGGTGGAGGCCGTCTATGTTTTGGGTGATCACGGCTTTAAGAATTCCTTTCTGTTCCAGCGCGGCCAGCGCGTTGTGGACGGGGGACGGTGTTTTCTCGTGGACAGTGTAGACCAGGGGGCCGGCCAGTTTGTAAAAGTATTCGGGGTTTTGCTCGAATTCCCCGATACAAAAAGCCCTCTCCGTAAGGAGGGGCGGAAGGAAGCCCGGCGGGGGCGCGTCAGGGCTTTCCGGGCGTTCGAAGATACCGCCCGGCCCGCGGAAAGCGGGTATGCCGGAAAGGGCGCTGACGCCGGCTCCGGTAAACGCGACGCAGTGGCGGGAAGCGGCGATGAGTCTGCGGAGCCGATTGAGATCCCGGCGGTTTTCCATTGCATTAACTATAACGGTGTTGATTGCAAAATGCCACCGTCAGGGATAGACCTGGCGGGGGGTAGGACGGGACCTTGGCCCGGCCGCAGGGGGGCCGGAAAACGGCCGCATCGGATGGCGGCCGCCTTTTGGTAACAGGCCCCCCTTATGATTATCCGTGAAAGAAGGCCGGCGTCGGGCAGCGGGATGTAAAATTGGTGACCGGGATACTGCCGGAATCCGGCGGCGGGGATCTTGCGTCGGCCTGGTAGCCTGTTGCAGCGGTCCCTGTTTTCAGTACCGGGAGGCGTGGGCCGGGCGCTCCCGGGACATGGCATGGAGCTGCGCGGTCCCCGGTTTGCGGCAGGGAAAGATTTCGGCGCTTGCCGCCGCAGGCGCCGGGTATACTGTGTTGTAAAGAAGGCAGCCGCCGGAAAGGTTATAAACTTCAAACCCGTATTGGGCAAGGATTCTCGACGCGATATAGCCGCGCATCCCTGTGCGGCAGCAAATATAAACAGGTTTATTTTTATTGAGCTCGGTTATGCTGTCCCTGATATTGTCCAGGGGGATATTGATAAAACCGTTAATATTTCCCCCGGCGTATTCCCGGGCATCGCGGACATCCACAAGCTGTACGCTGCCGTCCCGGGGTAAATTCCGGACATCATGCCAGTGGAAATTCCGTACCCTTCCCCTGAGCGCGTTTTCCGCCGTAAAGCCCGCCACATTGACGGGGTCCTTTGCGGATGAAAATGGCGGGGCGTAACAGAGTTCCAGTTCGCCCAGATCGGATACGGTCATCCTGCCATGGATTGCCGTGGCAAAAACATCGCAGCGTTTGTCCACGCCCTCAAACCCGACGATCTGCGCGCCGAGTAGTTTCCCGTCTTTTTTGCCGTATATTATTTTAACGGCCATTTCACGCGCGCCGGGATAATACTCCGCGTGGCTCGGGGAGAATGTATAGGATTTGTCATAATCAAGCGAAAGTTTTTTGGCGGTCTTTTCGTTAATGCCCGTAGAAGCGGCCGCCATGTCGAATATTTTTAAAATGGCCGATCCCTGAATTCCCCGGTAGTTTTCGCCAAGCCCGCAGATACTGCCCGCGGCGATGCGCCCCTGTTTATTGGCCGGGCCCGCCAGGGCGGCCGACAGCCTCCTGCTCGTAACAAAGTCGTTTGTCTCTACTGCGGCGCCCACCGCGTAGATACGCGGATCGCTTGTACACATGTCCGGCCCCACGACAATGCCGCCCCTCTCGTTTAATTCAAGGGCCGCCGCCCTGGCGAGATCGCTTTCGGGCCTTACCCCTACGGCCATGATAAGCATGTCCGTCTGGATGGCGCCGTCGGTCAATGAAATTTTCAGGGCGCCGTCGTTTTCGGCAATAGATTCCACCCTGTTTTTAAGAATCAATTTTACGCCGCGGCTCTCCAGATAGCGGTGTACTATGCAGGCCATTTCATAATCGATCGGGGAGATCAGCTGATCAAGGGTTTCGACAATGGTGACCTTGATGCCCGCGTCCAGAAGGTTTTCCGCCATCTCTATGCCGGTTGCCCCGCCTCCGGCCACCGCCGCGCTTGCGGGGCGGGTATTGTCGATGTACTCCCTTATTTTCATCGCATCGGGAATAGTGCGCAGGCTAAAGACCCCGTTAAGATTAATGCCTTCGATATTGGGCTGTATGGGTTCCGCTCCCGGAGCGAGGACAAGTATGTCGAAGTTTTCCGTATACGTTTTGCCGGTGTTGTGGCTTTTTACTGTCACCGTTCCCCCGCCCCGGTTTACGGAGAGGACTTCTTCCCGCACCCGTACATCTACAAAGAAATGGTCGTAAAAGTCCTCCGGCGTTAACAGTTCCAGTTTGTCTCTGTCGGCGATCTTTCCGCCGGTATAATACGGAAGGCCGCAGTTTGCAAACGATACATGGGGCCCCCGCTCGAATAAGATTATTTCCGACTGTTCGTCAAGCCGGCGGAGTCGCGCGGCAGCGGAAGCGCCGCCCGCAACTCCCCCTATAATGACTATTTTTTTTTTCATAATTTTCCAAATCCGGCAGCAATACGATGCCTGCCGTTTCCGTCACCTCCGTAGAATCATCACTTTTAGCTTATCCCCGGAAAATAGCCCCGTCAATTCAAAAACACGGAAACCCGCAAGGATTCCTTAATAAAATACACAACATCGGGGGAATTAAATTAAGATGCCGGAATGGCGGCGCGGGGATTCTTTATAGCCCGGGCCTGGCGGGAGCGCGGGGCCGCGCGGGGCCGGCAAAAACGCTACCATTCGGCGGTAAAATCGCCCTCTCCCGGCAGCGCGGCCGCCGCGGTTTTTACCGCGTCCAGGTATTTTTGCAGCATGGCGAATTCGGTACGGCCGTTTACCTCTACATTCACCCGCCTCAGGGCGCCCTTAAAGAGCCTCATCGTATCCGGCGCTTTTAACGGGTCCTTATAGTTAAAGACAAGGCTCATAAGCGGGCGGGTTTCCGGCACGGGCTGATCAAGCAGAACGCCGTCATTTGCCGCGCTGGTAAGGAGGGTGTAGAATTTGCGGAAACGGCCGATAGCGAGCGGCTTTCCGTCCAGCAGCACTTCAAGGTCCCGGTTGCCTTCCCCCCGGAAAATGAACGGATATTTCCCGTCTTCGAACTCCAGGGCCAGGCTTTCCAAATCGGTGATAAAAGGGGTCAGAAACCAGCGCATCGCCAGTTTTTCATAACTGGTGCGGATAAACGCCTCGTTTTCAATGAGGTGGACAATGCGCTGATCGTCGCGCACCAGAATATAGCCGCCCTGGTAAGGCGCAACCCTGAGGACGATATGTTCCGGCGGGGAATCCGCGTCGATCTGAAAATCGAATTCAGCCTTTGCCAGGGGATCGTTAAACCCGTAGGCGTCAAGCTCCCCGTCGGTACAGTTATAGGCAAGCACGTCCTTGTTCAAAAGCCCGGTTAGCGAGGCGAAAACTTCGATACATTCGGTTTGATCGATTTCGTGCAGGCCCGGGGACCGGATAAGATGGGTGGCGACCCCGAAACTCGAAGCGTCCCGCATGTCTTTCACGGAATCGCCGCGCAGCTCCTCTATCACAATATCCCGGGGAAAGGCCCGCCCGCTCAGGCGCAAATTTTTAACGGCGCTCAGCGGGGAAGGAAACCCGGCAAACGGCACTATCTCATAGTGGATAAACTTTTCGCGCGGCATAAGGAAGCGGAGGGCCCGGCTGTTTTTCATCAGGAGTACGTCCTCCGCGCCTTTTTCCATAAAATAACGCCCCGCCGAGACAGGCTCCTCGTTTCCCAGCAGCAGGGTAAGATGCTCCCCGTCGGCGTAATCTATAGCGATCTCCGCCTGCGCGCCGTCAAGCCCGTACAGTTCCGGTTCGGCCTTCCCACCCGCCACGGCCGCGCCGTATTCTACCCTCGCGGATTCTTCCAGGAGCATCCGCACATATTCAGGGTTGGCCTGTTCCATGGGCAGGCCCTCGATCATGAATCCCCCGCCCTCCTGCCGGACCGTGTAGCTGTCGTACTGATTCCTGATACTCAGGCGCAGGACCTGGTCTATCCCCCTGTCCGACAGGAGGAACACGCTGTCCCCGGGCCCGGAAGGGCCGGCCGCGGAAAAGCGCGGCAGCAGCAGCAATCCCGCCGCAAGCAAAAGGGCGGCAGCGCACAGGCAGGCAAGGGGGAAACGTCTCACGCGCGGCGCCTCCTTGTCCACACGGCAAGTCCCGCGGCAAGAAGCGAAAGGGGCACAGCCGCGATACAGGCAAGGCCCAGAATATTCACCTGCGCCCTCGGCAGGTTGAGGGGGCTGCCGGCAAAGCTCTTCGGCTGGAAGGCTATGATGTCCGCGCGGTTGGTCAGGGAATTCAGCAAATTTACCAGGTATTCCCCGTTGCCAAAAGAAGGATTATTCACGGAATAGCCGTCCAGCATCCCGGCGGAACCCGATACCAGAAGATACGAAGCCGCCGTTGCTTTGCCGCTTTGCCGGTCCGTCAGGGAATAGGCGCAGAGTACGAGCGCCGGAATTGGCCCGCGGCGTACCGCGTCGTCCGCCGTAAAATCCGGGGGCGCCCCGGAGGGCCGCACGCCGGTTGACGCGGCAAAGCTGAGCAGTACCTTCGCGGAATAGTTGTTCCGGTATTCGAAAAGGGTTTCCAGGGGGCGGCTTACCGGCATGAGCACCGGTTTCGCCATGCCCCTTAAAAGCCCCGAATAGCTGTCTTCCGCATAGTCGGCGACCGCGTAAAAGGGATGGTAATTGTAAACCCGTTTTTCATCGGTCTCAAAGACCGCGCCGTCCCCGGCCAGCACGCCCCATTCCCGCAGGAAAACGGAAAGGGCCTCCAGGCGGGGCTGATCGGCATCGGCGCAGTAGAGGATCGTTTTCCCGTATCCCCCCCCGTTTGCCAGATAGCGGTCCAGTTTTTCCAGTTCCCCTTCGCTGAAATCGCTCTTGGGCGCGATGATAAGGACAATATCCGCCGCGGGATCGATATCGCCTGTTACCAGGTTTTGGGCGCTTATCCTGTAGTTGTTTTTCCGCAGCAGCTCCAAAAAGCCGTCCATGGTATATTCGCCATGCCCCGCGATTACTGTTGCCTCTACAGGTTTCTCGCTGCTTACCTTGAGGATCGCGGTGTAAACCGCTTCCTCCGCCCTTGACGAAAGGATAGACAGATTGCCCCCGGCGCCGGCAGCGTAATTAAAAAGCTCTTCCGTTTTAACAAGGGTGTAATTATTTTCGCAGCTTACCAGTATGTCGCCGTGTTTCATAATTACGCCGGGGTAGGAGGCGGCAAAAGTCGGATCCTTTACATAATCCACATAGACAAGGGATATGCCGCCGCTGTTTTTTTCATACTGCCTTATTACCTCGTTCGCCTGGGCGTTGTAACTCGATACTTTGGCAAAGTCGTTTTCCCTTGCCAGCACAAAAATAGTAACAGGCTTACGCAGGGCGCGTATATTTTCCACTGTCTGAGGCGAAAGGGCGAACAGCCTGGTTTTGGTCAGATCAAAACTGAGGAAAGGGTATTCCCGCGCCAGCGCCGTTACGCAGAGGTTAAGCAAAAAGAGAATTAAAAACACAGCCGATACGGTAAGAACGAGGACGCCCTTTTTGCCGGATTTGCCTTTGCCGTAACGCATCACCACCCCTCAAGCCCAGCGGCGTTTTTCAAACTGTTCGACGGCAAGAAAAACAAAAAAAACGCATACGCTGGCAAAGAAGACGATATTGTCAAGCCCGAATATGCCGAGGGTAAAGGGCTGGTACCGCAGCCTGAAGGATATGCCTTTAAGCACGGACGAGACGCCGGCGGCGGAGACGAGCGGGGCCACGCTGTCCAGGAGCATGAGCAGCAATCCGGCGCAAAAACCGCCTATCGCCGCGATTATCTGGTTTTCAGTCAGCGCGGAGATGAAAAGCCCTATGGCGATCAAACAGCAGCCCAGCAGCAAGAGCCCGCTGAAATGGCCGGCAACCAGCGGCCATTCGGGCGCGCCGTATATTTCGAGGATAAGCGAATCCGCCAGGGTCCCGCTCATGGCCAAAAGGTACACGCAGAGGGCCGCGAAAAATTTTCCGCAGACAACGCCGGCGCTTGTTACCGGCGACATAAGGAGAATTTGGTCCGTTTTCATTTTACGGTCCTCGCTCATGAGCCGCATGGTAAGGATCGGGATCAGAAACAGGGTAACGGTAAAAAGAACATCGAAAAGCGCCCGCATATCGCTTGAATTGCCGTACAGGTTGTAGTTAAAAAAGAAGAATCCTGTTAAAAGATGATAGGCCCCGATAAACACGTAGCCCAGGGGCGTGTAAAAATAGGCGCGGAATTCGCGTTTAAAAACCGCGGGCATAGCCTGCCTCCCGGTCCGAATCTTCCCCGCCCGCAATTGTTTCC
This sequence comes from Spirochaetaceae bacterium, assembly GCA_031267955.1. Lineage (GTDB taxonomy): Bacteria > Spirochaetota > Spirochaetia > Treponematales > Breznakiellaceae > JAIRRR01. Next base: position 7,009 of record JAIRYB010000228.1, read on the forward strand.
GCGTTAATTAAGGAAAGAAACGCCTGCTCAAACGCGCTGTTGTTTTGTTTTGTATTAAGCAGCGCGAATCCCCCGCCGGAGAGGGCGCGGAAAACAGCTTTCCGTATATCCTGGCGCTTTTCACCGGCCACAAAGTATTCGCGGACATTTTCGCTCTCCCGGCGCAGCATACGGGCCTCGCGTACGCCGTCGGCGTTTTTAAGGGCCGCCAGCACGCCGCCAGGTTCGCCCTCGGCTACCACAACATAACTGCTGTGGTTTTCCAAGGCGGATACCAGGTCTTCGGTTTTTTCATCCGCCGCGGCTTGCCCGCGGTCAAGCACAAGCACACGGCTGCAGAGGATCTGCACTTCGGAGAGGATGTGGGAAGAAAAGATGACGGTCCGCTCCTTTCCAAGCCGGGAAATTAAATTCCGTATTTCTATGATCTGGGTAGGGTCCAGGCCTACGGTAGGCTCGTCCAGCACAAGGATGGCGGGATCGCCCGCAAGCGCCGCCGCCAGGCCCACCCGCTGCCGGTAGCCCTTGGACAGATTGGCAATCAGCCGTTTCCGCGCCTGTTCAAGGCCAGTCTCGCGGCAGATATCCTCCAGGCGGTTTTTTCGGCGCGGCCTTATCTTTTTCAGTTCGAAAACAAAGTCCAGGTATTCGGCGACCCGCATATCGGGGTAGAGGGGCGGAATCTCCGGCAGGTATCCGATCCGGCTTTTGGCTTTTTCCGGTTCCTTTTCAATATCGATCCCGTCGACAAGGACCGTTCCGGAACTGCTTGAAAGGCAGCCCGCAAGTATATTCATGGTGGTGGATTTTCCCGCCCCGTTAAGCCCCAGCAAGCCCAGAATCTGCCCGTCAGGTACGGTAAAGGTAATATTGTTAATGGCCATCCTTTCGCCGTAATACTTTGTCAGGCCGTTTACCGCAAGCATACGCCTTTAAGATCCGCCGGGCGGGTATAAACAGTAACTGTGTTCATCGCAGAACCCCTATTCGCGCGCTATTTTTTCCAAAAGATCGACAAGGCCGATAATCTCGTCTTTGCGGTACTGGGCCGTATCCCCTTTCCTTACGCGGTCTGTAAAATAACTCAGTTCCTCGTAGAACATGCCGGTCGGGGGCAGGTTGATCCCCGTGGGAACCTTGATCTTGTCTTCCGTGTCGAATTTTTCAGGCGGGCAATCAAAACGGTAAGCGGTCGCCCCCGCTCCGTCATAGATGACTACGGCGTTTTCAAAGTATATACGCCATGTCGCGGTAAAGGGAATATCCGCGTTAAACCACGCGGCCTCGCATTCCACATTCAGGCCGGGGTAACGGTACAGGAAACGGCAGTGTTCCTTATAGGAAAGCCCTTCCCGCCCGCCGCTTATCACCTGGAAATCCCCGGGTATGCCGAAAAGGCTGATAACCATATCGAGATCGTGGATATGGAGGTCGAAGGGCAAAAGGCCGCTTTTGTTTTTATCAAAAAGCCAGCCGTCTTTGGCCCATTTGGGGCAGGCGGAAAGCCGCAGGAATACCGCGTCCAGGGGCTTGCCGAATTCCCCGCCCTCTACCAGGGTATGGAGCAGCCGGCCCGCGCCTGAAAACTGCAGGACCTGGCCGGCCATAAGCTGGAGCCCCTGATCTTCGGCCAGGGCGTACATTTCCCGGGCGTCCGCCCCTTTTAACGCAAGGGGTTTTTCGCATATTACATGCCGCCCTTTCCGCAGGGCTTCCGTGGCATGTTCCTTGTGGAGGAACGAGGGGGTGCATACATCGACAAGATCAAGGGATTCCGCGGCGAGCATTTCCGGCAAACTTTCGTAACAGGGTATCCCCTGTTCCCGGGCGAACTCCCTCCCTGCCGGCGAGGCGTCGCAGGCAGCCGCCACAGCGCAGTCCGCTATATGGGAATAGGTTGTCACATGCACGCGCCCCATCCCGCCGAGGCCCGCAACGCCAATCTTAAGCAAAATGCCGCCCCCTATACAAACTGGCGCATATAGCGGTAGCTCTGCTCTATGCCCCGCTTAATATCTTCCGGACTGCCTTCGAAAGCCTTGTCTTCCACCTCGATACAGGCAGGCCCCGAATACCTTATGTCGTAAAGAGCCGAGCAAAAAGCCCCGAAATCAACGCCGCCCAGCCCCGGCAGTTTGGGCGAGTGCCAGAGGGCCGGATATGAAAATACCCCGTGATCGTCCAGCTTGTCCTGGTAAATCTTGATATCCTTAAAATGGACGTGGAAAATCCTGTCCTTAAATTCATAAACCGGCTTTGTGTAGCTCGCCCCGATCAGGTAGGGGTGCGACGGATCGTAGTTCAGGCCGAAATTGCTGTCAGGAATCAGGGCGAACATCTTCCGCCATATATCCGGCGTGCAGGCCAGGTTATTGCCCCCGGGCCATTCGTTGGCCGTGTACAGCATGGGGCAGTTTTCTATGGCGATCTTCACCCCTTCTTCCGCCGCAAGCTTTACCAGCGGCTCCCAGGTATCCTTAAAGAGTCCAAGGTTATCTTCAACGGTCTTGGTCCTGTCCCTGCCGGTAAACGTGGTTACCATGCCGATACCCATTTTCGCGGAAACGGAGATGAGCTTCCTGATATGCTCCACTGCCGCCGCGGCCGCCTCCTTGTCCGGGTCCAGGGGATTGGGATAATAACCAAGGGAGCTTATGGTTATGCCCCGCTTCCCGGCGTAGTCCGCATAATACCCTATTTTTTCAGGCGAAAGCTCGCCGATATCGATGTGGGTAATCCCGGCGTAACGCCGCGCCGCCTTGCCCCTGGGCCAGCAGCAGACCTCAAGGCATTCAAAGCCGGTCCGCGCCGCGTAATCAACCACTTCCTCAAAACTCAGATCCGGCAAAATAGCCGAAACCAATCCAAGCTTCATGCTGTCCTCCTAAAGTCTTTCCAATGAATATAAATTAAATAAATCCGGACCGTCACAGTTTCCCCATAGCGTCCCGCAGGAAAACGGCCGCCTTCCGTATATCCGCGCCGGCGTTTTCCCCACCTTCCCGTTCTATGGTCAGGTACCCGCTGTAGCCTATGTCCTTTAAGGCGCGCAGGTATTCCGCCCAGCGCACCTCCCCCTCCCCCAGGGGCGTCTCGGTAAAATAGGTCTGTACCCTGGTAAGCGCCTCTATCCCGCCTTTGGCGAAAAGGGCGTAAACTTCCTCCGGCCCCGCGTAAAAATTACAGCGGCCGTCCTTCGCGTGGGTATGCACGATAGAGCTCCCCGCCGTGTAAACCCCCTGTACTTCATCGTCCCGGGTAACCATCACCAGATTGGCGGGATCGTAGTTTATCCCGACGCCGCCCCCGCACCCGTCTGTAAATTCCTTGAGCCGGGCCACCGGCTCGGGGCCGGTTTCAATGGCGATAACAGCGCCCCCGGCCAGCGCGTATTCCCCGATACGCCCGCAGGCGTCCTGCATAACCCGGTAGCGGGGATCCCCCTTGTCCGCGGGGATTACGCCGATATGGGTAGTGACGATTTTGCAATCAAGCCGGAGGGCCAGATCCACCACGGCTTTAAGGTAGTCAATCTTTCCGGGGTTTTCCCCGGCGACTTCAAGCCCGTGCCCCCCCAGCTCGCCGCAAAGCGCCGTCACTTCCTGGGCGCATTCCGCGGCGGTTTCCCGTACCAGCCGCACCTGTTCCCCTGTAACGGTTTTGGGGTTAAATTCGTTCCAGGCGTATATCTGCACACCCGACGCCCCGCAGCGCCCTGATTCGCGGATTCCTTCCAAAAGCCCCAGGCCGAACCAATCGGCCAAAGTACCAATCTTAAACACAGGCGCCCCCGAAATCACAGATCCAGCCAGCGCTGTTCCCGGGCGCTTTGCACGATCCTGTCGTTCAGGATCATCTCGCGCAGGCCGTCCTCAAAGGTGGCGTAATCCGGAGAATCCGGAATGCCCCCGGCAATAGCGTCGTACACCTTCTTAAAGTTCTGCTTAAAGGTATCCGGAAAACCTTCCACATGGCCGCCGGGATAGCCGGTAATCCCCGCCGTGGCCGCGCACAGAATAGACGGGTCTTTTACCAGTTCGTTGTTCGCGGAACCCCGGCGGCCTATCCAGAGCGCGTTGGAATTCTCCGAATCCCAGCGTACCGCGCATCTGCTGCCGCCTATTTCCACCACCATCTGATTCTTGCGTCCCGCGAAAACCTGGCTGACGGTACAGCAGCCCCGGGCGCCGTTCTCCAGGCGGAACAGTACGGCGGCGTAATCTTCGGTCTTTACCGGCGTCAGCCGGTAGTCTTCGGGCCGGAGGGCCATGCCGGAGTAGGTGTCGATAGGCTTCAGGGGCTTTTTGCGGTTTTTATGAAAGACGGCAAAATCCGCCAGCACCCCGGTTACCCGCAGCCCGGTAACAAACTGGACCAGGTCGATCCAGTGGGAGCCGATATCCGCGAAAGCGCGGGATTCCCCGCTCAGTTCAGGTTCAAGGCGCCAGCTGTAATCGGTATCAAGGTACAGCCAGTCCTGCAAATAACTGCCGTGGACCGTAAAAATATCCCCCAGTTCCCCGGCCTTTGCCATTTCCCGTATCTGGTATACCATGGGATAGAAGCGGCAGTTAAAGTTGATCGCGTTTACCAGGCCCTTCTCCCTGGCCTTGCGGTTCAATTCTTCCGCTTCCGCCACAGTACAGGTCATCGGCTTTTCGCATATAACATGCAACCCCTTTTCCAGGGCGTACATGGCCATTTCAAAATGGGTACTGTTGGGCGTGCAGATATGCACAGCGTCAAGCTCTTCCCGGTCGATCATCTCCCGGTAATCGGTGTAGGCGGCAGGCACGCAGAGGGCTTCGGCTTTTTCCCGGGGGCCGGTAGTCTTGACAAGGGCCGCCACTTCCACATTGCCCAGGCGCCGGAGCTGTTCGATATGTACCGCCCCGATAAAACCGGCCCCGATAACGCCGGCGCGAAATCGCTTCATCGTTTGCCCATCCTTGTTTCCAGGTTTTCTTTATACTATGCTTCCGCGCGGTATATGTCAACAAATACCGTAAAATTCCCAATTCTGAATTTGGGCGCGGCCCTTCGCCGAGGCGTATTTTCAGTTCCGGGTAAGCCGCGCCAACGCCGCCCCCTGGCGCTTACCAAAAGATAATCACATTTTCACCAGAACCATATTAGCCCGGGCGGGGAGGGATACGGAGAAAAAGGGCCAACAGTAAAAAAACGCCTGCTCCGGTACGGAACATATTACAGGGGCCTTCCCTATTTCAGTTCGACAGGCCTGCCGGACGAAGCTGATCCGTATATTGCGTCGATAACCTTCATCAATATCAAAGCCTCTTCCGGCTTGTTAAGCGGTTCGGCCTTACCGGTAATAGTATTGATAAAGTTAGCCGCCGCTCCAACCCGCCCCATGGTTTCGTCTTTTTCGGTCATAATTTTCTGATTAACCTGATTACCGTTTTCACAGAGAAAAAGTTCGCAGCTGTCAATACTGGTAGAATCAATACCGTCCCTGCCGAACAGCCTTTCTACCTTGCCGCCCGCCTTGCTTCCCTGAAAAATAACCGACACGGCTTCCCGTTCCACCATTTCCGCCCAGGAGTTACGGATAGCCAGACACTGCCCGGTCTTAAAGGTAAGGAACGCGTGGCAGGCGGCCTCTACATCGGTTATGCCGTTTGCCGCGTCGGGGATGCCCCAGGGCCCCTTGAACGCCTTGTCGCCCATAAAGTCGTCAAAAGTACGGGCCAGCAGGAAGGCGGGTTCCGGGTAGTCCATAAAGTAGAGCGCCAGGTCTATCATGTGGAGCAGATCGATGACGGGCCCCCCGCCCGACAGCGCCTTTGTCGTAAACCAGCCGCCGAAACCAGGAATGCCGGCCCTCCTTACCCACCTGGCCTGGGCGGAATTTATCCGGCCTGCTTTGCCGCTTTTAATATACGCCTTCATCGCCTGCGCTTCCGGCCGGGCGCGGTTGTTAAAATCGAACATCAGCGTCTTGCCGGCTTTTTGGGAAGCGGCAAGCATCTCCTCCATCTCGCGGGCATTTAAGGCCGGCGGCTTCTCGCAGAAAACATGCCTGCCCGCAGAAAGGGCTTCCAGCGTTACAGGGCAGTGGAATTTATTCGGCGTAACGACCGAGACAGCCTCCATATCCTTCTCTTTTGCCAGCATCGCCGCAAGCGAATCGTAAACGCCGGGAATACCGCGCGTTTTGGTAAAAGCCCCCGCCCGCGCCATATTCATGTCGGCGACAGCCGTAACCTCGGCGCCCGCCAGTGTAAACCCATCGTAATGATAATCCGCCATACCGCCGGCGCCGACAATTCCTACTTTAATTGACATAGACAACTCCTGCCGAAATATATTTCTGGGATGATTCTAAAGGCGCTGTCTCGCATTGTCAATGTATCGCGCACAAGGGCGTGATATGTCATGCTTGCGGGATCCGCGGTCATCTCTAAACAGCGCTTTCCAGGATTCTCTGCGTAAAAGCGGCGCAGAATTTTTCCAGGGCCAGTTCGGCCCCGATGTTGTAGGTCCCCACGGCGGAGGCGGCTTCCGCGGCCAGTTCCCGGAAAATGCCGGCAAAGCGGCTGGTATCCCCGGGGCTAGGGATTTTCCGGCCGGCGGCCTCCGGCGCGGTTTGCGGGCTGCCGCCGGAGGGGGCGGCGCGGAAATTCCGCGATACCAGGCCGAGGAGCTGCGAGAGGAAATGCGGAAAGAGGCCGGGGGCTTCAAAGCGGTCGGCGCCGGCAAGCACCGCGACTATACAGGCGCCGGTATCTTTTGCGGGGCGGCCCAGCCCCGCGCTTTCGGCAATGGGGGCCGCGTATTTGCCCAGGGCGACAATTTCGGCCGGCGGCAGCAGGGAAGGGTTTTGATTTTTCAGGGCAAACAACGCCTGGGCCGCGAGGGACGCGGCGAAAAAAGCGGCAAGCGGGTAGAGTTTCCCGCCCGAAACCGGGAGAAAGGATTCCAGATAGCCTGTAATGAGGCTGTCGCTCCCCCTTGCGGCGGCGGAAACGCCCGCGGCTGACGGAGCCTCGACGCCCCGAAACACGCGGCGGATGACATCTTTTTCTACTGTTTCATCGCGGCGGCGAAACTGATAGGGGCGGAGGCGGGAAACTATAGTCGGAAGCAGCGCCGGAGCGCGCGATGTAGCGAGTACGATAAGCGCCCGGTCGGGCGGCTCTTCAAGAATTTTAAGGAGGGCGTTCCGGGCGGCGTCCTGCATACGGTCGGCGTTCTCAATAAGGAGGAATTTGCGGCGGCCAAGGGGGGCAAGGCGCATCCAGTAAGAGGCGTGGCGGATCTGGGAAACCGGAACATGGTCCGCTATGCCGTCGGCTTCAAGCTTGAAGGCGCTTTTCCGGATAGACGCGGCGAGTTTCTCCGCCCTGGCCGTATTTTCCGCGGAAGACCCGGAGGCTTCCCCGGCGGTGATTTCGTTCAGGCCGTCTTCCAGCGCCTCAAGGAGGGGAAAAAGTTTGGAGAAACGGGGTTCATCCTCCCAAAGCACCGGATTAAAACGAAGCAGCAGTTTTCGTACCGCGCGGATAAAGAGTATCCTGGCGGGCGTTTCGGCGTTTTCCCGGACAAAAACTTCCGCCGCCGCCGCGATTTCCGGGGAAAAAGGCCGGGACCCCACCGCCAAAAGATCCGGGTGGTAAAGCAGGCGGTGCCGCGCGCAGGACGGGCAGGGGCAGTTCCACGACGCGTCCTTTTCGCAGGAAAGGACCCGCCCCAGTTCCAGCGCGGCGGTTCCCTTGCCCGACGCGGCGGGCCCGGCAAAGAGCATTGACGGGGCAAGTTTATCGCCGCGGATATCGGCGGAAAGCTGGTTTGCCGCTTCCTGGCTTAGCACATTCTCAAACATGGAGACCTCTCTATTACACGGCGGCCGGCAACGGCCTTCCCGATTAAATACCGGCGGTTTGTTATGTTTTTACACGCTGTCAAGGGATTCACGGGCGCTGCCCGCGAGGGGCAGCAGTATTTGCGCGATAACGCTCGATTCCAGAAGCGGCTGCGGATCGAAGAGCGGCTGTACGGAAATGAGCCAGACGATCAGGGTGGCCAGGAGCACCCCTTCGGCAAAGCCGAAAAAGAGCCCGATAAAACGGTCGACGCCGCCCAGATTCACCGCGGAAATAATATCCTGTATAATATGTTCCAGTATTTTTACCGTGACAAACACGATCGCAAACAGGGCGGCTGTGGCGATGATGTCGGCGAGAATCTCGCTGCCCGGAAGCCATTTTTCCATGACAAAGGCCGCCGCCGGCTTGTGAAACAGAAACGCCGCGAGGAGCCCCAGTACCAGGGAAGCCATGGACATCAGCTCGGTAATAAAACCCCTGAAAAAACAGCGCAGAGAGAGGAGGAAGATCAGGATGGCGAAGGCTATATCCAGGGCGGAAAAGCTCATGGCGGACAGCCCTCCCGGCCCAGGCCGGGGTACGACGCTATCGCTTCCGCGATAAGGCGCCCCCCGTCAAGGCCGGCAAATTCCAGGGCCGCGGCGGACATTTTCGCGCGCGCCCCGCCGTCTTCCGAAAGCCTTTCTACAGCCGCCGCCACGTCCTCCGCCTTCACATCGCCGGAAAGAACCAGCGCGGCGCCCTTCTTTTCCAGATACCGGGCGTTTTCAACCTGGTCGCCCCGTGTCCCCGAACCGGCGAGCGGCACGAGGATCATCGGCTTTCCAAGCGAAGCGCATTCCCATATTGTTCCCGCGCCGCTCCGGCAAAGCACCAGGGCCGCTGCCGCAATGACGTGGGGCATTTCCGAGCGGATAAAGGGATAGGTTTTGTAGCGGCTGCCGGCGGGAAGGTCCCAGGCAGCGCCGGGACCGGTCTGGTGCACCACCACAAAGCGCCCGGTCAGACGGGGAAGGCATTCCCGCACCAGCTCGTTTATCTGCCGCGCCCCAAGGCTGGCCCCCAGAACGAGGAGTATAGGCTCCTCCCCCTCGATTCCCAAAAACGCGCGGCCCGATTTCGCGGAGGCGGAGCGGAATTCCGGGCG